>CAZRDG010000247.1:0-4120 GCA_964598775.1 uncultured Lacinutrix sp. | reverse complement strand
ATCTATTGACGTTAGTGGCGAAATGCACAGATACATTCCTGTGTTGGCAAAAAATGAAGGTTTTAGGAATATTGGCGAAAAAGTTGTGCAACATCAAGCACGTAAATACGGAAAAACAAAATTTGGTATGGAACGATTTATTAACGGATTTTTAGATTTAATCACCATTTGGTTTGTATCAAAATTTGGTAAACGACCAATGCACTTCTTTGGGGCACTTGGCGCCTTAATGCTTGTTATAGGTTTTGCCTTTGCCCTATATTTAGGAATTGACAAGCTTTTTGTTAACCCTAGTGGAAGGCTCATTACACAAAGACCTCAATTTTATATTTCATTAGTCACTATGATTATTGGAAGCCAGTTTTTTGTTGCTGGATTTTTAGGTGAAATGATATTAAGATCGCAAAGAAACAAAGAGCGATACAAAATCAAAGACGACGTCAATTTATAGCTCAAATTAACCTTGATTTTGCATTTCAGCTTCAGCTAATTGCTTATTTTTGCAATCTATAATACTTACAAATGACTCATATTAAACCTGAAATACTAGCCAAAGCAAACACTTGGCTAACATCAATTTTTGATAACGAAACACAACAAAGCATAAAAGGCTTTATTGCCAATAATCCAAATGAGTTAGAAGACAGCTTCTATAAAGATTTAGAGTTTGGTACTGGAGGCATGAGAGGCATAATGGGAGTTGGAACAAATAGGATTAATAAATACACGTTGGGTAAGAACACTCAAGGAATTAGTAACTATCTATATAATTGCTTTCCAAAGGAATCAATAAAAGTAGCAATAGCTTATGACTGTAGACATAACAGTAAAGAACTTGCCCAAATTGTAGCCAATGTATTTTCTGCAAATAATATTAAGGTGTATTTATTTGAAGATTTAAGACCAACACCAGAATTGTCTTTTGCATTAAAGCATCTCAATTGCCATTGCGGTATTGTTTTAACGGCATCACATAATCCTCCAGAGTACAATGGTTACAAAGTATATTGGCAAGATGGAGGTCAGTTAGTTCCCCCTCAAGATGCTGAAATAATAGAAGAAATAAATCAGCTCGATTATTCCGAAATAAAGTTTGATGCTAATAAAGAAATAATCACTCAAATAGGACTAAAGATTGATGATGTTTTCATTGATGCTTGTATAAAAAATGGAAGCTTTAATACATCTCAACACGCCAAAGATAATTTAAATATTGTATTCACTTCTTTACATGGTACTTCTATTACCATTATTCCAGAAACCTTAAAAAGAGCTGGTTACAAAAATGTGAAGATTGTTGAAGAGCAAGCCGAGCCTAATGGTGATTTCCCAACGGTAAAATCTCCCAATCCGGAAGAGCCAGAAGCCTTAAAAATGGCTATGGACTTAGCTGATAAAATCAGTGCAGACATTGTTATTGGTACAGATCCAGATTGCGATAGATTAGGTGTCGCGGTTAGAGATTTAAACAACGAAATGGTAATTTTAAATGGCAACCAAGCTATGATTTTAATGACCCATTTTTTATTGAATGATTATAAAAACAAAGGGGTTTTAAATCGTACAGATTTTATAGGAAGTACCATAGTGTCAACACCAATGATGCAGGAACTTGCGAATGATTTTAACATAGATTATAAAATTGGACTTACAGGATTTAAGTGGATTGCCAAAATGATCAAAGATTATCCGGAGCAATATTTTATTGGTGGTGGTGAAGAAAGTTTTGGGTTTATGGTTGGTGATTTTGTGCGCGATAAAGATGCAGTGACCTCTACTCTTTTAGCTTGTGAAATTGCAGCTCAAGCAAAAGCTAAAGGAAGTTCAGTATATCAAGAACTCGTTGAGCTTTTTAAAACCTATGGTTTTTATAAAGAGAAACTTATCTCCATGACTAAAAAAGGAATTGAAGGTGCTCAAGAAATCAAACAAATGATGGCTGAAGCCAGGAAAAATCCTTTAAAACAAGTGAATGGAAGTAATGTTATAAGAATTGAAGATTATCAGCTGTCTTTGTCTAAAGATTTAGTTTCTGGAAAAGAATCTGCAATTGAGATTCCTAAATCAAATGTTTTAATTTACTATACTGAAGATGGTAGTAAAATAGCACTTAGACCGAGTGGTACTGAACCGAAGATTAAATTCTATATTAGCGTAAATTGCACATTAGACAATGTGTCAGACTTTAAAACGGTGGAACAAGAATTGGACGCTAAAATTGACGCAATTGTTAAAGATATGAAACTTACTTAATGGATTATATTAAAAAACTTATACCATTTGCCTTACCATACAAAAAGTATGCATATCTCAACATCTTTTTTAATGTTTTATATGCACTTTTCAGTACACTATCCTTTGTTGCTTTAATACCCGTTTTTAAGGTCATCTTTAGTAATCAAAGAGTGGTTACAGCGAAACCAGTATATCAAGGTATTACCAATTTACAAGAGTTTGGTGAAGACTATCTAAATTACTTTATTGTTGATAGCATAGAAAAACATGGCGATTTTAAAGTCCTTATGTTTATGGTAGGCATTATTATTGGTATGTTTTTACTAAAAAATATTTCCAATTATTTGGCAATGTATTTTATTACCTTTCTTAGAAATGGTGTTTTAAAGGACATTAGAAATGCATTATATCTTAAGATTGTTACCTTACCTCTAGCCTTTTATTCAGAAAAGTCTAAAGGTGATACCATTTCTAGAGTAAGTAGTGATGTGAACGAAGTGAGGAATTCATTTTTAGCCATTTTAGAAATGATTGTAAGAGAACCATTAACGATACTGTTCTCGCTCATTACGATGTTAATTCTTAGTGTAAAACTGACTCTTTTTGTGTTAATTTTTATTCCTTTTTCTGGTTTTATTATTTCCAGAATTGGAAAATCATTGAAAAAAGGATCTTTAAAAGTTCAAAACGAACAAGGTGTATTTTTATCTATTTTAGAAGAAACAATGAGTGGCTTGCGTATTGTAAAGGCATTTAATGTTGAAAAAATGTTTGCCAACAAATTTGAAGCGAGCAATAATCGGTTTTATAAATACTCAAACAGCCTACTCAATCGCCAAAATTTGGCATCACCATTGAGTGAGTTACTTGGTATTATTGTTATTGGTGTTTTATTAGTTTATGGTGGCTATCTGGTTTTTGTAGATAAAACTATGGATGCAAGTTTCTTTGTTGGTTATATAACGCTTGCATATAACATTTTAACTCCTGCAAAAGCCATTGCAAAAGCAAGTTATAGTGTAAAGCGTGGTAATGGAGCAGCCAATAGAATCCTTGAATTTTTGGAAACTGAAAATTCCATTGTCGAAATAGATAATCCAATTGAAAAAGAAAGTTTTGATGATCAAATTACCATAGAAAATATTTCGTTTAAGTATGAAGATGATCTAGTGCTAAAAAACTTCAGTCTTAAAGTTCCTAAAGGAAAAACTGTGGCTTTAGTTGGACAATCAGGCAGCGGTAAATCCACCATTGCAAATCTTATTACACGCTTTTATGATGTCAATGAAGGTGGGATTAAAATTGATGGCGAAAACATAAAAAATCTATCTAAAAAATCACTTAGAGGTTTAATGGGATTGGTTAATCAAGATTCTATTTTATTTAATGATACTGTGGCAAACAACCTTAAAATTGGTAAAGAAAACGCAACTGAAGAAGAGATCATGGAAGCGTTGGAAATTGCAAACGCTTGGGAATTTGTAAAAGACTTGCCAAACGGAATCGATACTAATATTGGAGATTCTGGAGGAAAATTATCTGGCGGACAAAAACAACGCTTAAGTATAGCAAGAGCTGTTCTCAAAAATCCACCAATCATGATATTGGACGAAGCAACATCTGCCTTGGATACTGAAAGCGAACGCTTGGTACAAGATGCTTTAGAAAACATGATGAAAAATAGAACCTCAATAGTTATTGCTCACAGGTTATCTACCATCCAGAATGCAGATGCCATTATAGTTATGCAAAAGGGAGAAATTGTTGAGCAAGGAAAGCATCAAGAGCTTCTTGATAAAAAAGGTGTTTATAACAATTTAGTTAAAATGCAAAAACTGAATTGATCTTTTCAAAATTTATAAAATAAGAAAAGGATGCATTTGGG
>CAZRDG010000246.1:0-4128 GCA_964598775.1 uncultured Lacinutrix sp. | reverse complement strand
CCAGAAGTTGCAGCAACTTGTACAATGCCACTTCCCATTGTTCCAGAACCAATAATTCCTACGTTCATATTTTTGATTTAAAATGGTAGATTGGTTACATCTACATTTCCGCCAGAAATAATAATTCCGACATCTTTATTTTTAAATTGTTCTTTTTCTTTTAATAACGCTGCAAATGCAACTGCACTTGAAGGTTCAATAATGATTTTCATTCTTTCCCAAACCAGTTTCATAGCATGAATGATTTCATCTTCTTCTACCAAAATAATGCGCTCTACATCATTCATAATAATCGGGAAATTCCGATCTCCTAAAAATGTTCGTAAACCGTCAGCAATGGTATTTACTTTTTCATTGTATTCAATTTTACCTGATTGCTTTGAACGAAATGCGTCATCTGCATTCTTTGGCTCTCCACCAATTACTTTACATTTATTCGAAAAATATTTAGCCGCTAGAGCTGTTCCAGCTATGAGTCCGCCTCCACCAACAGGAGTAAATATATAATCGAGTTGTGGTTCTTCTTCTAATAATTCAATGGCTGCTGTTCCCTGACCATGAATCACATCATCATCATTTGAAGGATGAATAAAGGTTGCACCTGTTTCTAGCTTCACCTTTTCTGCCATTTGCTCTCGAGCAATTGGTGTAGATTCGCTTTCAATGATATGCCCTTTGTAACCTTTTACAGCATTCTTCTTTACTTGTGGTGCATTTTCTGGCATCACAATGTATGCTTCAATACCAATTTTATTTGCTGCTAAAGAAAGTGCTTGGGCGAAATTACCTGAGGAATGAGTAACAACGCCTTTATTTCTGTCTTCTTCAGATAAATTTAAAATAGCATTTGCTGCTCCACGCATTTTGAATGCTCCCATTTTTTGAAAATTCTCACATTTAAAATACACCTTACATCCTGCAATCTCATTTATTAATTGTGAGGATAACACAGGTGTTTTGTGAATGTAAGGTTTCACACGATTGTGGACTTGTATGAGGAATTCTTTATTCACTACTTGCCTTTAAAATTAGGTTGTCTTTTTTCAATAAATGCTGCAACACCTTCAGCATAATCTTCACTTTGCGCTGCCTCAATTTGAAGTTTTGATTCTAATGCCAATTGGTCTTCTAAGTTATTCGTCATCGATTTGTTGAATAATTCCTTGATCATACCTAGCCCTTTAGTTGGCATATTGGCCAATTTTGATGCTAGTTGATTCACATCGTTTTCAAAGTTTTCAAAAGGGATTACCTTATAAATCATTCCCATTTTCTCAGCGTCTTCGGCAGAAATTTTATCTCCTAACATGGCTAAAGCTTGAGCTTTTTGAAAACCTATTAATCGAGGTAAAAAGTATGTTCCTGCACTATCAGGAATCAAGCCTATTAAACTGAAAGCTTGAATAAAACTCACCTTTTCATGTGCCACAACAACGTCGCAAGCCAAAGCTATGTTAGCACCTGCTCCTGCTGCCACACCATTGATGGCTCCAATAATTGGTTTTTTAATAGAACGGATTCTAGTGATTATAGGATTGTAATGTTCTTCCAGAATTTTTTTAAAACCTGGGTTTAATTTTGGAGATGTTACTTCTTTTAGATCTTGTCCTGCACAAAATGCTTTTCCATTCCCAGTTAATACGATTGCTCTAACATCAGGGTTGGATTCACAATCATCAAGATTTTTTTGCAAACTCAAAGCCATTTCGCGATTAAAGCTATTAAACACTTCTGGCCTGTTGAGTGTTATAAAAGCGATTTTATTTTCAATTTTTAAAAGAATTGAATTGCTCATACCTTATTTATCTTAATCTCTTTTTAAGAGTTTTTATAGTTTAAATTCTGGATTATAAATTAATCCAATAATATTTTTCCAAGGATCATAAACTGTTGCTAGTACTATCTCTCCTCCAACATTGTTTGGCTTTTCATTTGAAATTGCACCTAAATCAATTAACGATTTATATGATTTATGAATATCTTCAACTCCCCAATATGATAATACAGTGCCGTTATCAGTTCCTTTTGCTTTTTCTTTTGGGTGTAATCCTAATTCGTATCCTCCAATATTGAATCCAATATAATATGGTGTATCATAATATGGCTTAGCATTAAATGCTTTCATATACCATTCTTTTGCTTTACCCAAATCGTCAACCATATACACTACAGTTCGAAGTCCTAACATTGATGATTCATTATTCATACTTTTTATCTATTTCTTTTAAAGATCCTGAAACAAGTTCAAGATGACAACAAGTTGTCATTTCAAACATTTAAAATAATCAAAAGGTTCTTGGCAATCTTCACATTGAAATAAAGCTTTACAAGCTGTAGAACCAAATTGACTTACCAATTTTGTGTTTTGTGAACCACAATTGGTACACTTTACAATTCTTTTATTGCCTAATAATGCATCTTTGTCTGCATCTGCTTCCAAAGGTGGTGCGATACCGTATTTTTCAAGTGCATCTCTACCTTCTTCAGAAATCCAATCGGTTGTCCAAGCAGGACTTAATATCAAATCAATACTTACTTTATATCCTGCTTTTTCAAATGCTGCTTTAACATCATCTGAAATGACATCCATTGCTGGGCAACCACTATAAGTTGGTGTTAATTTTATTTTAACCTCATCATCAACGAGCTTTGCATATCTAACCACTCCCATATCCAGAATAGTTAATACTGGAATTTCTGGATCTGAAACTTGATCAAGAATTGGGAGGAGCTCTGTATCTATGTCAGCATGTTCAATCATAAGCTTAATTATGTGCTACCATTCCATATTTGGATAAGTTCGTTGCATGTACTGCAAGTCACTTAATAAATAACCCAAATGTTCTGTGTGTATTCCTTGTTTACCTCCTTTTTGAAAATATTTTAACTCTGGAATTGACAAGGTAGCCTCTTCTAGAACACTGTTTATTATTTGATAATAATTGTCTTTTAACTTGGTCACATCGACACCTATCCCTTCTTTAACCATTGCTTTATCTGCTTCGGTTTGATGAAATAATTCGTCAGTGTATGTCCATAAATCATCAATTGCATCTTGCATTTTTTGATGACTTTCTTCGGTTCCATCACCTAAACGTTTTATCCAATCTGAGGAAAACCTTTGATGATAACTCACTTCTTTTACAGATTTCTTTGCAATTGCAGATAATGTTAAATCTTTGCTTTTTTCTAATTCTTGCAAAAACAATAAGTGGTACACATCAAATAGAAATTGACGTGCCATAATATATGCAAAATCAGTGTTGGGTTGCTCAACTAATAACACGTTGACATACTCATGTTCTTTTCGAAGCATTGCAATATCGTCTTCATTACGTCCATCTCCTGCAATTTTTGCAGCATACTGATAATAACTGCGTACTTGCCCAAATAAGTCCAATGAGATATTTGTACAAGCAATGTCTGTTTCCAAACTTGGACCATGTCCGCAAAGTTCTCCCATTCTTTGTCCAAGAATTAGTGAGTTGTCTGCGACTCCAAGGATGTATTTATATAAGTTTTCTTTCATTACATATGTTTTACTTCGTCAGGTAAATCATAAAATGTTGGATGACGATACACCTTATCTTGAGCTGGCTCAAATAATTCACCATTATGCTCTGGATTTGACGCTGTAATATGTTTTGATTCAACGACCCAAATACTTACACCTTCATTACGTCTGGTATATACGTCACGTGCATTTTCTAAGGCCATTTCTGCATCTGCTGCATGTAGACTTCCAAAATGACGATGTTCTAATCCATTTTTACTTCTTACAAAGATTTCCCAAAGTGGCCAGTTTTTTGTTCCCATGATTCTATCTTTTATACTGCTTGTTTTTCTTTTCTTTCTTGTTGTTTTTGGGCATAAGCCATTGCTGCATCACGAACCCATTCACCACGCTCCCATGCTCCAACTCTTGCCTTCATACGTTCTTTGTTGCATGGTCCATGGCCTTTTACAACTTGCCAAAATTCGTCCCAATCTATTTCACCAAAATCATAACTTCCTCTTTCTTCATTCCATTTTAAATCTGGATCTGGAATGGTTAACCCAATTAAATCAGCCTGAGGCACTGTCTGATCTATAAATTGTTGTCGTAAATCATCGTTTGACTTTCGTTTT
>CAZRDG010000245.1:0-4140 GCA_964598775.1 uncultured Lacinutrix sp. | reverse complement strand
GTTCATCAATCTTTGGATGTCCAGGACTTGGCTGAGCTAATCCACTTAAATCACCTTTAATGTCCATTAAAAGAACAGGAATCCCTTTTTCGCTTAAGTTTTCTGCAAGTACTTGCAATGTCTTTGTTTTTCCAGTTCCTGTAGCACCAGCAATTAAGCCATGTCTATTCATGGTTTTTAAAGGCACTTTTACAAATGCATTGGTTATTGTTTGTCCATCAAGTATTGCTGAACCTAGGGTGATGGAGTCTCCTTTAAAGGTATTCCCATCGGTAATAGTTTTTACAAAATTGTCTGTTCTGCTCATCATCAAAATTTTGTTAAAAATAGTGTAATTTTAATCAAAAATAAAATGGAATAAGATGAATAAGGCAGTTAGAGTAACAAACATATTAACAGGTGTTGTTTATTGTAGTATTATCTAATCCATTATTGAATTTATTAAGAAAAACTTACATCTTTATACCTTAGTCTTTTCAGCTTTTAAATTATCTTTGCAGGCTTATGACAAGAAGTGAAAAACAAGAATTAATTGATAGAGGGTTGTTACTGCCTTTAATGGAAGAGTTTTATACCATTCAAGGGGAAGGCTTTCATAAAGGAACTGCAGCATATTTTGTAAGAATTGGTGGTTGTGATGTTGGTTGCCATTGGTGTGATGTAAAAGAAAGCTGGTTAGCTGAATTGCATCCTCCTACTGAAACGCACAAAATAGTTGACAACGCAGTGAAGTATAGTAATACGATTGTGGTTACAGGAGGAGAACCTTTGACTTGGGATATGACCGAATTAACAACGCAATTAAAAGCAAAAAAGGTTCAAACTCATATTGAAACTTCAGGGGCTTATAAGTTAACAGGAACTTGGGATTGGATATGCTTGTCGCCCAAAAAACTAAAATTGCCAACTGAAGAAATTTATCAAAAAGCACACGAGCTCAAAATGATTATTTATAATAAAAGTGATTTTAAGTTTGCCGAGGAGCAAGCTGCTAAGGTTAATAAAGATTGCATATTGTATTTGCAGCCAGAATGGAGCAAACGAGATAAGATGATACCTGAAATAGTGGATTATGTGATGGCAAATCCTAAATGGAAAGTGTCACTTCAAACTCACAAATATTTGAATATTCCTTAAATAAAAAAAGCCTTGAGAAATCAAGGCTTTTTTATTTGTTTGTAATAAATTACATCATTGGAACTTCAACACGAACTTTGTCCCATCCCAAATGCATGTTTCCTTTTTCATCAAACATTATAGAGAATGCTTCTAAAGATTCGTCACTCATTGATGCTTTTACAGTTACTCTTGCAACATCATTAGCTTCGTTGTAAAAGTAACTTCCCCAAACATTAAGGTCTGAACTAAAAATTAAAGTCCATTCAGTTTCGCCTGGGATTGCAGATAACGTATATGTTCCTGCTTTAATTTTTTTACCAGCAACAGTCATGTCTTTATAAAATGTAATTTCTGCTGCTTCATTTGCGCCAAAACGCCATTGTTTGCCATTCGGAGCTAATTCGGTTAATGAACGACCATTTAATTGTGGTCTTCCGTAAACAATTTTCACAGCTTTATCAGATACTTTATAATCACTTGGAAATGATGCAGCGTCCATAGGGCTTTTATCTAATCCTGGAAATTTTTGAGCATTGACATTTGTAGTTAATAGTATGGTTAAAGCAAAAGCAATAGTTGTAATTAATGTTGATTTTTTCATGTTTAAATTTGTTAAATTATTATACACAAGTCGAAAGTATTACAAATACTTTACATTTTTAATTCGATAAATTGTTGTTTTAAACTGTTATAGTTTTGTAAAAGGGACCGCTACACGAATGGTTCCCCAACCTAAATGCATGGTGCCTTTTTCGTCAAATGCAATGGCAAATGCCTCAATAGATTCGTCTCCTTTGGTGGCAGGAACGTTTACTCTGGCGACTTCATTTGATTCCTTATAACCTGAAGTTGCCCAATTATTAGTATCAGAACTAATTATGATGGTCCATTCTTTTTCATTTGGTATTGTAAATAAAGAATAGGTTCCAGCTTTTATAACTTTACTTCCAAATTTAACATCAGAAAGGAAAATGATCTCAGTAGCATCGTTTGCTCCAGTTCTCCATAATTTTCCATAAGGTGCTAAATCTGTACCAATGGTTCTTCCTTTTAATTGAGGTCTGCTGTAAAATACTTTAATTACTTTATCAGCTCCTCTGCTAGGATATGCAGCTAAATCGAGTGGACTAACGTCAAGTCCTGGGAATTTTTGGGCGTTTACATTAGAAGATAATAACAACATAAATGCAAAAGCAATTGTAGAGAATAGAGTTGATTTTTTCATGTCAATTTTGTTTTTCGTTAGATTTTTTAAAAATATTGAATTGTTGTTTTAAAAGTTGCAAGGTTTTGTTAAAACTTTACAAAATGCATTTAAACCTTATCACATTGAATCTTTTTTATTTCAATAAAACACTAAAACTCTAATAATAGTTATAAAATGAAAGCAATAAGTTGTTTTGTGTTTATAAAATGATATGTTATTTACACATTTGTACTATAATATTAAAAGAAAAAGATAATGTGTGGTATTGTTTGTGCATTCGATTTAAAACAAAAAGCTGATGATTTAAGACCTCAGATTTTGGAAATGGCCAAGACTATTCGTCATCGTGGACCAGATTGGAGCGGTATTTATAGTGATGAAAAAGCCATTTTGGCTCATGAGCGATTGGCAATTGTTGATCCTGCCTCTGGAAAGCAGCCTTTATTTAGTGGAGACAAAAAATTAATTCTTGCCGCTAATGGCGAAATATACAATCATAGACAATTGCGTAAGCAATTTCCAGACTATACGTTTCAAACTGAAAGTGACTGTGAAGTTATTCTTGCGTTATACAAAGAAAAAGGGTTCGATTTTATTGACGAGATGAATGGTATTTTTGGTTTTGCTATTTACGATGTTGAAAAAGATGAATATTTTATTGCACGAGACCACATGGGAATAATTCCATTATATATTGGTTGGGACAAGCAAGGAACGTTTTATGTGGCCTCTGAATTGAAAGCTCTTGAAGGTGTTTGTACAAAAATTCAATTGTTTCCTCCAGGACATTATATGAGTAGTAAAGATGGAGAATTTGTGCAATGGTACAAACGCGATTGGGAAGATTTTGAAGCAGTAAAAGATAATAAAACTGAAATTTCTGAATTACGCCAAGCCCTTGAGGATGCTGTTCACAGACAGTTAATGAGTGATGTGCCTTATGGTGTTTTATTGTCAGGTGGCTTAGATTCATCAATCACATCAGCAATCGCAAAGAAATATGCACAACGTCGTATTGAAACTGACGATAAATCAGAAGCTTGGTGGCCACAATTACATAGTTTTTCTGTTGGATTAGAAGGCTCTCCAGATTTGAAAGCAGCTAAAAAAGTTGCTGACCATATTGGAACGATACATCATGAAATCAAGTTTACCATTCAGGAAGGCTTAGATGCTATTAAAGATGTCATTTATCAATTAGAAACCTATGATATCACTACAGTAAGAGCAAGTACACCAATGTATTTAATGGCAAGAGTTATTAAGTCTATGGGAATAAAAATGGTGCTGTCTGGTGAAGGTGCTGATGAATTATTTGGAGGCTATCTTTATTTTCATAAAGCACCAAATGCTAAAGAGTTTCATGAAGAAACAGTAAGAAAGCTTAGTAAGTTGCATATGTACGACTGTTTGCGTGCAAACAAAAGTTTAGCAGCTTGGGGAATTGAAGGACGTGTGCCATTTTTGGATAAAGAATTTATGGATGTTGCTATGCGTATCAACCCTCAAGATAAAATGATAAATGGTGAGCGCATGGAAAAATGGGTGGTTAGAAAAGCTTTTGAAGACATGTTGCCTGAAAGTGTAGCCTGGAGACAAAAAGAGCAATTTAGTGATGGTGTCGGTTACAGTTGGATTGATACATTGAAAGAAGTTGTTGCACAAGAAGTAACAGATGAACAATTGGAAAATGCTCATTTTAGATTTCCAATTCAAACACCACAAAATAAGGAGGAATATTATTATCGTACTATTTTCGAATCGCATTTCCCGAGTGATGCAGCAGCTTTGAGTGTGCCTCAAGAACCAAGTGT
>CAZRDG010000244.1:0-4159 GCA_964598775.1 uncultured Lacinutrix sp. | reverse complement strand
ATATTAGAAAAAACTTACTTATGGAAAATAAAACATCCAAATACTTTAAATACGCTATTGGCGAAATCATTCTTGTGGTTATTGGTATTCTTATTGCATTACAGATTAATAATTGGAACGAGACTAGAAAATTAAATTTGGAGGAGACTAAAGCTCTAGAAAATATTCAAAGAGATTTCATAAAAAACAAAATATTACTAGTTAATGTTATGACTGAAACTCAATCGGTTTTGGATGCAGGATTAGAAATACTAAACCATACTGGACATAAGAAAAAGCCTACTGATGAAAACATTTTTAATACGTGGTTAAACCATATATTCAATAGTGATCCTTATTATCCGCAAAATGGTTTTTTAGATGATTTATTAAGTTCAGGAAAACTCGGTATTTTTAATAATGTTGAACTACGAAACTTGTTATCTTCATGGAAACCTAAGGTAGATGTTTTACACATAAAATTTAACAATCACGATCAAAACGAAGATTTATTAAATGAGTATATGTTAAAAAACGGTAGTTGGTTAAATGCCGATCAAGTCACAAAAGAAAATCGAAATATCAAATTACCTTTTTCAGGATTTTAAATAAATAACCTTAAACTATTAGAGAATCTGCATTTTGAAAATTTAGTTGAGAATACTGTAATTAGTGCTGACAACTATTATTCATATCAAGGAGAAACCTTAGTATTACTCAATGAAATTATAAAGGTCTTAGAAAATGAAATTGAAAGTAAGGATGATTAATAAGATTACAAGCAAATAGCTTAAATTTACAGCATGAACATCCAAAACTACATCAACGGTAATTTTCATAATGCTATTCAAGATAAATGGTTAGACAACTACAATCCTTCAAATGGAGAAGTGTATTGTCAAATTCCAAATTCAACAAATGAAGATGTCGAAAACGCATATATAGCGGCAAAATCTGCTTTTCCAAGCTGGAGTCAAACCACTCTGGAAGAACGAAGCAGAATCATGCTCAAAATTTCAGAACTCATCGAAACTAATCTTGATAGATTGGCTGAAGCCGAAAGCAAGGACAATGGAAAGCCAATTTGGTTGGCCAAAGCCGTAGATATACCAAGAGCATCTAGCAATTTTCGTTTTTTTGCCAATGCCATAACACAATTTGCTAGTGAAAGTCATGAAAGTGTTGGTCAGCAAGCCATCAATTACACCTTGCGTCAACCCATTGGTGTTGTAGGTTGTATTTCTCCGTGGAACCTTCCACTCTATTTATTCAGTTGGAAAATTGCTCCAGCTATTGCAGCTGGAAATTGTGTGGTTGCCAAACCAAGCGAGGTCACACCAATGACAGCCTTTTTATTAAGCAAAATTTGCAATGAAGCAGGTTTACCAAAAGGTGTGCTAAACATTGTTCATGGCTTAGGAACTACTGCAGGACAAGCTATCATTGAACATCCAGATATTAAAGCCATTTCATTTACTGGTGGCACAGCAACAGGAGCTCATATTGCAAAAGTAGCTGCACCAATGTTTAAGAAATTATCCTTAGAACTTGGAGGAAAAAACCCAAACATCATTTTTGACGATTGCGATTATGAGGATATGTTAATCACGACCATTCGTTCCTCATTTGGTAATCAAGGTCAAATTTGTTTGTGTGGCAGTCGTATTTTTGTTCAAGACAGCATGTATGAGCAGTTCAAAAAAGACTTTGTAAATGTGGTGAGTAAACAAAAAGTTGGTCATCCATCTGCTCCTGACACAAAAATTGGAGCTTTAGTGTCTAAACCTCATTTAGAGAAAGTTCTGCGTTATGTAGATATAGCTAAAGATGAAGGTGGAAAAGTGCTTTTTGGTGGCAAACAAATCACAGTTGAAGGCTTTGAAAATGGCTACTATATGGAGCCAACCATCATAGAAGTTCAAACCGATGAATGTCGTGTGAATCAAGAAGAAATCTTTGGTCCTGTGGTCACTATAATGCCTTTTACAACTGAAGACGAAGTTTTACAAATGGCAAACAAAGTGAAGTATGGTTTATCAGCCACACTTTGGACAAATGATTTAAAACGAACCATGCGAATGACCAATCAATTACAAGCTGGAATGGTTTGGGTAAACACCTGGTTAATGCGAGATTTACGAACACCGTTTGGAGGTGTAAAAGACTCTGGAGTTGGTCGTGAAGGTGGTTTTGAAGCCTTACGCTTTTTTACTGAGGCAAAGAATGTTTGTATAAAATACTAATAATAGATGAATCTAGAACTTAACAATAAATACGCATTGGTTTGCGGAAGCACAGCAGGAATTGGTAAAGCCACAGCTATAGCCCTAGCAAATGAAGGCGTACAAGTAACATTAATTGCAAGAAACGAAGACAAATTAAAGTCAGTTTTAGCAGAATTACCTCAACAACGACAACATGATTATATTGTTGCTGACTTCTCTAATCCATCGGAATTAAAACAGAAGGTGTCAGACTATATATCAAAACATCATGGCTTTCATATTCTAGTAAATAATACTGGAGGACCAAAAGGAGGTCCTGTGTTTTCAGCTGAAATTGAAGAATTTGAATCTGCTTTTACCCAACATTTAAAATGTAACCATGTGTTAGCACAGGCAGTCGTTCCATTTATGAAAAGCGAAGGATTTGGTAGAGTCATCAATGTTATTTCCACCTCTGTTAAGCAACCTCTAGATGGTCTTGGTGTAAGTAATACCATTAGAGGAGCTGTAGCCAATTGGAGCAAAACATTGGCCAACGAATTGGGTCAATATGGAATAACAGTAAACAATGTACTTCCAGGAGCTACAGGAACTGAGCGTTTGACAGAAATCATTAAAAATAAATCGGCAAAAACAGGAAGCTCTGAAGAAGAAGCTTCAAATGCTATGAAAAATGCGGTTCCTGCTAAACGTTTTGCCAAACCAGAGGAACTCGCTGATGCCATTACTTTTTTAGCAAGTGAACGTGCAGCATATATTAACGGAATTAACCTTCCTGTTGATGGTGGAAGAACAAAATCTTTGTAACTTTATATCATACTTTTTTAAAATCTTAAAATCATGAGTAAATTATACCCTCCAATAAATTTTAAAGCTTGGATTGATGAGAATAGACATTTATTAAAACCACCTGTTGGGAATAAAGTAGTCTGGAAAGATGGCGATTTTATTGTGATGGTTGTTGGTGGACCAAATAGTCGAAAAGACTATCATTACAATGAAACACCTGAATTTTTCTATCAAGTTGAAGGTGATATTGTCTTAAAAGTGATTGACAAAGGCACACCAAAAGATATTCATATAAAGGAAGGTGAGATTTTCTTACTACCTCCAAAAGTTCCGCATTCACCTCAACGAGGAGCTAATACTGTTGGATTAGTGATTGAGTATCCTAGAGAAAAAGGCGTCCAAGATGCACTACTTTGGTTCTGTGAAAATTGCACGACCAAGTTATATGAAGAAGATTTTACTTTAGATAACATAGAAACTGATATGCCAAAGATTTTTGATAAATATTATGGCGATCAAGATAAGCGTAGCTGTCCAAATTGTGGCCAAGTTATGCAACCTCCAAAAAAAGTTCAGATAGAAGAATAAAGTTTAACGTGATGCTTTGACGAGCTCAGCATAACTTATGAAAGAAAAACGCAAATTAAGAATAAACGGTCACTCACATTTACTTCCATATCCAGAGGAAATACCTCAGTTTATGAAAGACAAAGGTATTTTTTGGGTAGATAAAGATCGGAAATTTATGCTTCAAAAAGATTGGAATCGCCCAATAACCGACTCTAGTTTTTTCTTGAATGAAAAATTAGCATGGATGGAGCGTTTTAAAATAGACCATGCAGTCGTTTTAAATTTATCTCAACTCTACGGAAATGGTTTGCGTGTAGAAGAAATGAAACAAGCCCTTCGTTTTCAAAATGATTTTAATGCAAGAATACAGCGTGAAAATCCAACCAAATTCACCTGTGGTTTTGTAGTTCATCCTGGATTTGTAAAAGGTGCTTGTTGGGAAATTGAGCGCTGTGTAGAAGAATTAGGAATGCAACTCTTATGCTTGCCTACCCATTACATGGATACTATTGGCACTTGGCGTTGTATTTTTGATGAAGAAAACGAACCCATTTTTGAATTGGCAAATAAGTATAATCTCGCCGTAGAAATTCACC
>CAZRDG010000243.1:0-4188 GCA_964598775.1 uncultured Lacinutrix sp. | reverse complement strand
ATCCTTATCCTTATCATTATGATCATCATTGCACCTAACGACTATAGTGTTGATAGGAGTATTATTATTGATAGGTCATACAAAGAGGTGTTTCAGTACTTAAAGCTGATTAAAAATCAAGATTATTGGTCGCCTTGGAAAAAGAAAGATCCAAATATGACACAAGAATTTATTGGTGAAGATGGTAAAATAGGATTTATATCACGATGGAAAGGCAATAAAGAAGTAGGAGAAGGTGAGCAAGAGATATTGACTATAATTGAAAACGAACTGATTGAAACACAACTTCGTTTTTTTAAACCTTGGAAATCGCAATCTATAGGAACTTTGCTGGTGGCTAATGTAGAAGATGATAAAACCTTAGTGACTTGGGGTTTTTCTGGTAGAAACCCAATTCCATTTAATATTTTTATGCTGTTTTTTAATTTTGAAAAAGCAGTTGGGAAAGATTTTGAAGAAGGTTTATCTGAGCTTAAAAAAATACTAGAACAAAAAACATAATTATGAAACACAACATGGTTGTTTGGTTTGAAATTCCTGTGTCAGACATGGAAAGAGCTAAGAAATTTTATGAAACAGTATTTAAGATTGACATTAATATTGTTGATTTTGGAGGTTTGTTAATGGGTTGGTTTCCAGATCGAGGTGAAGTCAATGGCGCCAGAGGAACTTTGATAAAGCAAGAATCTTATATTCCTAGCCAAGAAGGCACGCTTGTATATTTTGGTTGTGACGATGTACAAAATGAATTGGATAGAGTAAAAAAAGCAGGAGGTAAGATTTATCAACCTAAAACTGAAATATCACCTGAACATGGTTTTATGGGAGTTTTTATTGATACAGAAGGCAACAGAGTGGCATTACACTCAAATCATTAAAGACGATTTTTACTTCTGCTCAATACTTTATATTCCTCATAGCACTCACTTAATGCATCAAGAATTTGTAGATCGTTAGCTGTTCTAATAAAATCTTTAGAGTAGTTACATTCAGTAATCAACAGATCTAAATCTACACGATCAACTTGAAGTAAAGTCGTCAGCATTTCTCTATCAAAGCGAGAGGCAAGAATGTTTCTAATCTCATCGTCTTGTTTCATTTTTCTAAGCTTGTGCATTTCATTTGGCTTTTTACCAAACATCTTATATAAGAAATCTGCAGGATTAAAAATAGCACCTAAAACCCTTGTAATAGCTCCAGCCGAACGAGGTTGAGATTCGTATCCTGTATTTAAACCAGATATACTATATCGAAAATTTTGTTGAATAGGTACTTGTTGGATATCAAGTTCTAAATAACCAGTAAGTTTCATTTGACTTACAACAACTTCTTCAAGAGCAAGGGCTAGTTCGGTCATTTCAATTGTTGCAGAAGTTCCAAAATTTACCCAGTCGTTTGTCACACGAACTTTAATGGACTTAAACCCTAAATAAGAAAGATGAAGTGTGTCATTAACACTAACTCTAATTTCAAACTCACCATTTTGGTTTGTTGCAGTACCAATGACCTTGTTAAGGTTAACAATATTAACGTTTTCAAGAGGATTAATGGTGCCTGCTTCAACAATTCGACCCTTCACTGTTTTCTCGTTTTGAGCACTTAAGTTGAAGGACAAAAATAAAATGGCAAGTAGGAAAAGTCTGTTCATTAAATACATTTCTGCTGCAAAAGTACTAAACAAAACGAACTATTTAGTCTTTCATATATAACTTTGACTAAAAATTAACAACACGGTTTATTTTCTTCTTGAGCGTCTTGGTCTAGAAAAACTTGCTTCTGCTGGTTTAGATTCCGAATTTGAGCGTCTTTCACTTCTTTCACTTCGGTTTGAACCAGAAGAGTCACTGGAGCGTCTTGAACGTGGTTCAGATCGTCTATCACTTCTGTTTCCAGAAGAATCACTACGTCTTGAGCTTCCTCCTGATCGTCTTTCACCTCTTGGTTTAAAATCGCCACCATCAGAGCGTCTGCCGCTTCCACTACGACGTCTTTTGCTTCTGCTTGTGCTACGACCTTTATCTTCGCTAATTTCAACATTTACAAAACGTCCTTCGTATTTAAAGTCAGTAAAGAATGCTAATATTTTTGGTGTTAATTCTGCCTCAGTATTAAAGAACGAGAAACTCTCTTTGACGTCAACTTTAAAAATATCGTCTCTTCCTAGCTCAAGAACTTCTTTTAAAAAGTCTTTTAATTTCATCCAATCGAATCCATCTTTTTTACCAACATTAATAAAGTAACGTGTAGAATTGTCACTTTTGCTAAAATCACGACCACCATCACTATCACTGCTTCTGGAGTCTGTAACATTGAGGTTTTTAGTTTTTTGGTAATAATTAAAGAATCGTGTAAACTCTACAGAGAAAAATTTCTTAATCAACTCGTCTTTAGAGGTATCTTCGAATAATAGGTTAATGCTTGTAAGGTACTTGTCAATTTCATGATTGACTTCAGTGTTGTGAATTTTATTTGCAAGTGACATTAATTGCACTTCGCAAATTTCCATACCATCTGGAATCTCTTTTTGCTCAAACTGCTTTTTAATAATGCGTTCTATACTTTTTATTTTGCGAACCTCACTTTTTGAAACAATAACCATAGAAATACCAGTTTTACCAGCACGTCCTGTACGACCAGAACGATGAGTGTAAACTTCTGGTTCATCAGGTAATTGGTAATTGATCACATGTGTAATATCATCAACATCAATTCCTCGAGCAGCGACATCAGTAGCAACCAACATTTGAATTTGCTTGTTTCTGAAAGATTTCATAACCAAATCACGTTGGTTCTGACTTAAATCTCCATGCAAGGCTCCAGCACTATAGCCATCTTCAATTAAGTTTTCAGCAACTTTTTGAGTGTCACGTTTTGTACGACAGAAAATCACTGAAAAAATATCAGGATTAGCATCAGCTAAGCGTTTTAAAGCTTGGTAACGATCTCTTGCATTAACCAAATAGTACTCATGTGACACTTGATTGGTACTTTCATTTTTATTTCCTACTGTAATTTCAATAGGGTTGTCCATGAATTTTTTTGCAATAACTGATACTTCTTTAGGCATTGTTGCAGAGAATAACCATGTACATTTATCTTCAGGAGTATGTGATAAGATATCAGTAATATCTTCATAAAAACCCATGTTTAGCATCTCATCAGCTTCATCTAAAACAGCATATTCTATTTTAGAGATATCGACCAAACGTCTATTAATCATGTCTTTCATACGTCCAGGCGTGGCAACTATAATTTGAGCACCACGTTTTACCTCTCTAGCTTGATCTGTAATACTAGCTCCACCATAAATAGCTGTGACGTTTAAACCGTTATAATATTTGCCATAAAGTTTTAATTCGTTAGCGATTTGTAAACAAAGTTCACGAGTAGGAGAAAGGATAAGGCCTTGTGTTGTTCTACTATCGACATTAATTTTTTGTAACATCGGAAAACCAAAAGCAGCAGTTTTACCTGTTCCTGTTTGGGCTAATGCAACAAGATCACTTTCTTGTTCTAATAATATTGGAATTGATTTTTCTTGTACTTCACTAGGTGTTTCAAAACCTAAGTCGGCAATAGCCTTGATTAAATTGTCGTCAAGACCAAGTTTTTGGAATGCGTTCATTCTAAGTTATAAGTATTCGATTATGTTTTGCAGTGTTACAAAAGAAGCGAATCGACATACTTAACCTTAACCTTCTAGCAACACATCCTCACCCTGAGGAATTAGAAACTCGGTTCATTCTGAGTTTCAGCGTGCAAAGATAGTTATTTATTTGACATTACTGCTATTTAAGAAAGAAACTAATTGATTCACAGCTTTTCCTCTATGACCTATTTTATTCTTCAACTCTAAATTCATTTCAGCAAAGGTTTGCTCATAGCCATTTGGTTTAAAAATTGGATCGTATCCAAAACCTAATTTACCACTTTTTTGTAGGGTGATTTCACCTTTGCAAATACCTGTAAACGTGCGCAACTCACCATTGACATGCAAAGCAATTACGGTTTTAAATTGGGCTTTTCTATTGTCTTTGTCATTTAATTTTTTTAACAGTAAATTCATGTTATCATCAGCATTTCGTTGAGCTCCAGCATAACGTGCAGAGAAAACACCAGGTTCATTGTTAAGGGCTTCTACTTCTAAACCTGTATCATCAGCAAAACAATCATAACCATAATGTTGTT
>CAZRDG010000242.1:0-4189 GCA_964598775.1 uncultured Lacinutrix sp. | reverse complement strand
CTCTCGGTTGAAATCTTACCAGATTTAATGATTTTTTCTGGATTTTCGATATCGTAAATTTTATAGTTACTTGCGTTTTTTAAATCCAAGTTGGAAAAATCAACAGTAACATTTTTTCCTTCTTTACTGAATAAGGTTACTCTATAACTATATTCAGTTTCTCTAATTTTTGTAACATCTAAAACTGATTTCATATCAAAATCCTTCACTTGCTTCCAAATACTATTTTGATCTAATCCAAAGTTGGTTTGCCATTGTTTCAGTGTAAAATCTTTGTGTTTGCTTATACGCTGAGAATTCGATTTTTTTGTGAAATATTCATTATTATCAAATTTCCATCCCGTTTTCAAATGCGCTAAAACAGAGCTATTGTAATGCACATAACCACAATAGGTAATGTTGTTTTTAAAAATTAGTGATTTTATATGCAATAATCTCAAAGCATTGTTTTTTCCAATGATTATGTTGTTGGTTACAGTGATCTCTTCAACTGGAGCATTAGCTGAATAACCCAAGGTTAAAGACGCTCCATCACCAGAATTAGTGCTGCTTGCGAAATCTGAATTGTGATATAAAATATTGGAATCGAAAATGATGTTTTTAGCAACGTTTATTCCATCTTTGTCATTGGATGCAATAATCGCATTGTCAACAAAATTTCCTCCTGGATTTCCATTGTTGAAAATGATATTTTTTTGGAGTGTTATATTCTTAACGTATTTTTGCTTTGTTCCTGAAGATGCCGACCAAACTTCAATTCCTTTATAGTAATTATTAAAAATGGTATTGTTGGTTATATAACGAATTTTATCGCTTTGGTTTTGCACGTAAATACCAACTCCACTTCCTCTTACCTTAGACATGTAACCGTTATTGTAAATCAAGCAACCATCAATACTACTTCCTCCTGTTCGCTTCCAAGAGCCAATTCCCGAGCCTGGATTATTGTGAATTTTTAAGTTAATGAATTTACAATCTTCACCATCGACATGACTTATACCATTAACAACTTGAAAGTTTCTGTCGTTCATACTTCGAGAAAAATCCCCAAGAAACGTAATTTCCAAATCTTGAAAAATCACATTTCCTCCTTTAACTTCTAAAACTGAACCTAGTTTTGAATCCACATTTCCATTAAGAACAACCTTATCCCTTTTATAAGGCTTAACCGTTACAAAAGTATTTTTATCAAGAGTGGTGATTGTGCTTATAAAACGACCATTGTAAATGCCTTCATGAAGGCAAATAACATCATTATCATTTACTGCATTTGTGTTTTGACTTAAAGCAGTTTGCAAGTCCCAAGGATTTTCAATACTTCCATTCCCAGAAGCCTTTCCTGGATTGGTTTTGTGATTTTCCGGAAAAACATGGAAGACTTGCTGTCCACTTACAGATATAGCAGAAAAAAGTAATGATATGACAATTAAGATTGATTTCATATTAATGGTAAGACAATTATTGTACCATAATTAAAATCATTTGGTGTCTGCAAGTCCTAAAATACTAAAGAAAAAACTGAATAACATAATTTGCACACCCAATACAATACCGATGGATGCTGGAACAATAACCACTACTGCTTGCTGTAGAGTTTGATTTTGAAACAACTCATTGATAGAAAAACCAACACCGACTAATGCAAGTATGAAACCAAATAATAAGCCTCTTTCTAGTGTAAAATAATTGAATAATTGGTCATAGTTTTTCGCTTTTGGGATGAGCCCATGATTAGTTGCATAAATTTTAGTAAGAGCGTAAAATAGTGCAAATTGAAAACCTATTAAAAATAATCCTGAAGAGAGTGTTAGCCACTTTAAATTAGTATCTGTTGATGCATTAAAAACAAGGTTAAAAACACTACTAAAACCTACAATCATAAATATGAGACCAGGAAACAAGAATAACCATTTTGGACTATAAAGCAGTAGAAATCTTAAATGTCTCCAACCGTCTGGAAATGTCCTTAGATGTGCTTTTCTGGTTCTTCCTGCAGGAAAAACAGTCGTTGGTACTTCGGTTATTTTCATATTAAGCATAGAAGCTTTAACAACAATCTCAGAGGCAAACTCCATTCCAGTTGTTCTTAAGTTCATTCTAGTATAAGCTTCTTTTGTAAAACCACGTAATCCACAATGAAAATCTCCAATATTTGTTTTAAAAAATAAGTTCCCAATAAAAGTTAATATAGGATTTCCAACATATCGATGTAAAAAAGGCATTGAATTTTCTTGCCGTTGGCCTTTAAAACGGTTTCCCATTACCAAATCATTTCCTTCTCTTAGTTTGTCAACAAAAGGATTTAGGTTTATAAGGTCGTGGCTATCATCAGTATCTGCAGTTATTATAAATTTTCCCAACGCAGCATTAATAGCACCTTGAGAAGCACTTCCATAACCTTTTTGTTCTACATCAATTACACGAGCCCCTAACTTTGTTGCAATGCTTTGAGAGCCATCATTACTGCCATTATCTCCAATAACTATTTCGCCTTGAATATTATTATCCTTTAAATATTGTTGTGCTTTTTTAATGCAAGTAGCAATCGTTTCGGCTTCATTAAGGCAAGGCATTACAATGGAAAGTTCTACACTCATTTTACTGCTTTAAAATAAACTCTGTTCAACAATATTATAACAATTGCAAAAATGACCCAATCAAAATAAAATACATACCGTTTATTGGCATATACAACTAAAGCAATCAATAGATTATTTGCAAACATAAAAGCACATGCAAGCGAAATAAACTTATAAATAACATCTGTTTCTTTCCAAACCAAATAAAGACTGTAAAACAACAAAACTAAAATCAATAACATCTGTTTTGTTGTCCCAAATGTAGTCTTTAAGTTTTTGAACAATAATTTCGTCCAATTTGAAAAATTTGATTTTATCAATGGAAAAATCATGTTACCACATAAGCTATTTAAGGCAATATTTTGCTCGTAATAATTAAGTCCTTTATCTTCAAAATAAGCCAAGCCTAATTCGTGTATTCTTTGGTTACATATTTTAGTGAAATTATACTCATAAAAATCATAATCATCAAGACCATTTGCTACAACCTGACTTCTCATCAAACTTGCATCTTTCAAACTTTGATTTATAATTTGAAAATAAGCCTGCTCTTCGTTAGTTTTAAATAAATCTATATCTGAATCTTTAGAAAGATAAAATCCTGATGCAATAAAATGTACATTACTCATGGCGTTTGACGTATAATAACCAAACACAACTTTATTATAAATTTTTTCCGTTAAGTTGGTAAGAAATGGCAATGCAATAATGAGCAACAAAGCAAAATAAGACGATCTAAAGCTTCTTTTTTGATGGATAATATAACCGGATACAATTAAAATTATCGGCACAAAAATCACGAATTGACCTCTGGTTAAAATAAGAATAAAAAGAAAGACAAAGGCCTTATAGATAGGCTTTAAATCTAAATCTTTGAATGCTTTAAATGTGTACCAAAAAACCAATAACACTAAAGGATATGCTATAGATTCTGACAAAATTGAACCACCTGTAAAATGCCAATACACGCATGGAGCTAACAAAATCCCTTGCAAAATGAGTTGACTAAAAGTATTCAGATTAAAAGTTTTGGAAAGATTAATTATAAATTTTCGAACGGCAAAAACAATAAATGCATACTGAAACATAATAACAGGTGCTTCAAAATTATCACCAAAGACTGACGTAAATATTTTTAAAAAAGTGCAGTAAAAAGGAGATCTGTTGAAGCGCATATCCAAAAACGCATAACTATCAGGCATATAATGACCTCCCTTAGCTAAAACAAAAACACCAACTATTAGAAAAAGAGCAATTTGTAAAGATTGATTTAAACTTAACTTAAAAGACTTAAACATTTAGAATATCTTAGGCACGTAAATATAGTTGAAATAAAATTTTGTTGTTTGGGTTTGCTCTAAAAATCCAATATTAAAGTACAATTATTTATGAATTTAAATTAGAATTAAGAAACTCGGGGTTAGTTTGTTTTCTTTTTATAAATATGTGGATTTTTTCTGATTCCTTTTTTAAATATTCTTCTAATTAGCATTCTAACATTTGCATCTGCATCCAATACTAAATTTGTAAAGATATCCTCCGGACGACCTCTAAATTTGGTAACATGGAATTTATCAGTTTCATTCAAAGGTATATCACTAAAATAATAG
>CAZRDG010000241.1:0-4191 GCA_964598775.1 uncultured Lacinutrix sp. | reverse complement strand
CCCTCAAGAAAATACCAAATGATCTGTGCAATGAGCATAGAAGTTGTATCGTCATCTTTTGATGGTTTGTATTCGTAAATTCCAAATGATGATACTTTATTGCTTATTCCTGCATAACGAGAAATAGCACAAATTTCTTTTCCGTCAAATCCGTTAGGTGAATATTTCTGCTTTGTACTTACTTCTGCCGAACGTATACTTTTTAAATCTAAACTCACAATATTGGCATCTCGCATCACAGGTTCTGCCAACGCAATGTTTTTTGAAATCTCACCAAGTCTATATGATTCAAAATACAACTTATCCATCAGATCAATTTCTTCTTGAGAATTGAAATAGGTTTGATAGCCTATTGTTGAATAATTAAATAAGTTATATGGTTGTTCTAAAATAACCTTACCCAAATAGCTATTATTTTTAATTGGCTTTGCAGAATCGCCTAAGTCAAAATTACAATCTACATTTACAATATTCACCATTGGCCCTATATTGTCATATGCTCTATAGTTGGCATAAGTTAAATCTTGACTACCCCCAATTATTAATGGTATAATGTTTTTCTCTATTAATATTGCAATGGTTGTTTGTAAGGCATAATAGGTGTCTTCAATGGATTCTCCTTTTTTGATATCACCTAAATCTGCAATTGTTGTATGCCAATTTCCTGGAAACAACGCATATAATGATTTACGAATCTCACTTAGATTGAGTTCTTCTCCTATATAATTAATGTCATTACGATTTTCAAGAACACCAACTATGGCAATTTTTACAACATCTAAATCGGGAATACCATTTTGTTGAGAATGAATTTTTAATTTTCGGCCGAGAACTTGAGTTGATAACAACTCGTTGTGAGCTAAAACCAAATCTTGTACTGGCGAGAGAAAGTTAAAATTCATAGATAATTACTTCTTTTTCTTTGTAGTTTTTTTCTTTGGTGCTTTCGCTTCAATGTAAGTTTGAGCTTCTGCTAAAGTCATTTCAGACACATCAACAGTTTTAGGGAGCTCAACTTTTATTTTTCCTTTTATAATATTGTGTCTTCCCCAACGTGCTTTTTCAACTCTAATCCCTTCTCCTGCCCAATGATGGATTAACTTATCTTTTTCTTTTTGAATCTTATCTTCAATCAATTCCACGATATCAGTATCAGATAAATTATCCCAATCGTACTTTTTATTGACGTTGATAAACATATTGTTCCATTTTATGAATGGCCCAAAACGTCCTTTGCCTTTTTGCACTGGAAGATTTTGATAACTATAAATTGGAGCATCAGCTTTTTCTTTTTCTTGAATAAGCTCTATTGCTTCATCTAATTCAATAGAAAGAGGATCAACACCTTTAGGCAAAGAAACAAACTTTTTACCATATTTCACATAAGGACCAAAACGTCCATTATTAACTTCAATATCTTCATTCTTATAGGTGCCTAACGATTTTGGAAGCTGAAACAAATCCATAGCTTCATCATAGGTTATGGTATTTAACTGTTGTTCTGGTGTTAAACTTGCAAACATAGGTTTCTCTTCTTCATCAGCAGTTCCAATTTGCACCATAGGCCCAAACTTCCCTAAACGCACACTCACTTGACGACCTGTCTTTGGATCTTTCCCTAGCACACGTTCGCCAGATTCTCTATCTGCGTTTTCTTGAACGTCTTCAACTTGTGGATGAAAATCTTTGTAGAAATCTTTCATCATTTTAGTCCAATCTACTTTCCCTTCAGCAATCTCATCAAAATCTTCTTCAACTTTAGCTGTAAAATTATAATCGAGGATTGTTTCAAAATGATTCACAAGAAAATCAGTAACAATCATTCCTATATCTGTCGGTACAAGTTTACCCTTATCTGAACCAACTTTTTCTGTCAATTGCTTTTCAGTTATTTTATTATTCTTTAAAATAATTTGAGCATAATTGCGAGGTTCACCTTCTACCGAACCTTTTTCAACATAATTTCTGTTTTGAATGGTTGAAATTGTTGGTGCATAGGTTGATGGACGACCAATACCAAGTTCTTCTAATTTTTTTACCAGCGATGCTTCCGTATATCTTGCCGGAGGACGTGTGTAACGCTCAGTGGCAGAAATATACTTGTTTAAAAGGTTCTCATTCACCTTTAAAGTTGGCAGCATACCATCTTGCTCTGTATCTTCATCATCAGTTCCTTCTAAGTACACTTTTAAAAACCCATCAAATTTAATGACTTCACCATTAGCTGAAAAGAATTCGTTATGAGAAGACGCTGAGATCTTTACATTGGTTCTTTCTAAATCAGCTTCACTCATTTGTGATGCGATAGCTCTTTTCCAGATTAAATCGTATAATCGAGATTGATCTCTTTCAACATTTGCAGTTTGCTGAGAAAAATCTGTAGGTCTAATGGCCTCATGTGCTTCTTGAGCACCTTTTGACTTTCCTTTATAATCTCTTGGCTTACTATATTTTGCTCCAAAAGCTTTTTCAATTTCAGCTTGTGCTCCTTTTTTTGCTTCATCAGATAAGTTTACACTATCTGTTCTCATATAAGTAATCAATCCAGCTTCATACAAACGTTGCGCATTACTCATGGTTCTGCTCACTGAAAAACCAAGTTTTCTCGAAGCTTCTTGTTGTAAGGTTGATGTTGTAAAAGGTGCTGCTGGCGATTTTTTTGCTGGCTTTTTCTCTAAGTCATCTACTTTAAAATTGGCATTTAAATTAGCCTCTAAGAATTTTTGAGCCTCTTCTTTGGTTGAAAAGTTCTTTGGAAGTTTTGCCTTAAACGATTGACCTTCTTCATTTGAAAATTCAGCATCTATTCTATAAGATGCTTCAGGATTGAATTCCTGAATTTCTCTTTCACGTTCAACGATTAATCGAACTGAAACCGATTGAACACGTCCAGCCGATAAACCACCTTTTACTTTTCGCCAAAGTACTGGTGATAGCTCATAACCAACAATTCTATCTAAAACACGACGTGCTTGTTGAGCATCGACTAAATGATAATCTATACTTCTAGGGTTTTCTATCGCGCGCTGAATTGCAGCCTTAGTAATTTCATGAAAAACAATTCGCTTGGTTTTGTCTTTATCTAAATCTAATGATTCAGCCAAATGCCAAGCAATAGCCTCTCCTTCTCTATCTTCATCACTTGCTAGCCAAACCATGTCGGCATTTTTAGCAAGCTCTTTTAGTTTTTTTACAACTGCTTTCTTGTCTTTGGAAACTTCATATTTAGGTTTAAAATCACCATCAACATCAACACCTAATTCCTTGGAAGGCAGATCAGCAATATGTCCAAAACTGGACTCTACTTTAAAATCTTTACCCAGAAATTTCTCGATAGTCTTTGCCTTAGCAGGTGACTCTACAATAACTAAATTCTTCGCCATTATTCATTTTTTATGGCTACAAATGTAAATTAAAAACAATTTAAAATCCTAATTTATATTGTAATAGGTTTATTTATTGAATGGTTTTTAAACAGTTTTGCAGCTGAAATTTTTACTTTATTCTGTGCCAATTTTCATGATTTCACTATCATCTTCAAAGCCTACAACGTCACGGTAAACAAAATAAACTGGAAGATACATTATTGAAATAGTAAAAAGCAAACCTATAAAACAGGCAATCACCCCAAGCATCCCTAATATTCCAGTTACAAATATTAATCCAAAAGTAATTAACCACTTTTTTGTACCTAAGTTAAAACTGATTTTTACAATTTCGGTTTCAGTCAAGTCAGGATTATTTGAAAATACGACAGCAAAAAATGATAAGGGAACATAGGCATAAATATATGGTAGAACAAAAAGTATTTGTGCAACTGTTGCAATGATTGCATATGTGATACCTAGCATAAATATCTTATTGATATAAGATCCTTTAAAAAAATAAAATAAATCATCACTACTTGAATCATTTAAATCTGTCTGCTTACATGTTTTATAAAACCCTGCTAACAACCCTAATGTTAAAGAACTAATTAATATTGTTTGAGGCAAAGTGTAAAGTGCATTACTCGTATAATACGTATAAAAGTTAAAATCTTCAAACCAATTAGTAGCATATGGATCTGGAGACAAACCTATTGCTGAAAACGCAAAAGTTAATACTGCTGCAAAAAGCCCTATTATTATGATCATCAAAAACCCCTTCAACCAAACCTCTTTAAACATTTTAATGCAGAGGTCGAGTATA
>CAZRDG010000240.1:0-4203 GCA_964598775.1 uncultured Lacinutrix sp. | reverse complement strand
CATATGCACTAAATAATGGAGGCGATTTAAACGAGGCTTTGGCTTGGATAGATGGCGCCATTGCTGGAAATTTTTACAGTCAAAAAACCTTTAATAATTTGGCAATAAAAGCTCAAATTTTAAATAAAATGGGTGATACAGCTGCTTATGTAACCATTATGGATGAAGCTTCAGGATTAGCCAATGCGAACCAGTTAAATGCTTTAGGCTATCAAATGTTAGGTTCTAAAGATTATACCAGAGCATTAACCTATTTTGAAAAGGCAGCAAAATTAGATCCTAACAATCCAAATGTGTATGATAGTTTAGGCGAATGTTATAAAACCATGGGAGATAAGAAAAATGCGATAAAGTATTTTAAAAAATCATTAGCCATGAATCCGCCACCAAACGTAAAAGCCAATTCTGAAAAGCACCTCAAAGACCTTGGCGCTTTATAATATAATCAATCAATTAAAAAACGTTCAGTTTATAAGTCCAATCGTTAGATTGGGCTTTTTTTTTAGCTTATATAATTCCAAATATTCTTGAATTTGCTTAGTTGTTTGTAAGTATAAAGCAAAACTTTATGTTCTGGCGCTGCAAGAGTAGGGTCGTGAGTTAACACACGTTTGGCATAGTAACGTGCACTGCTCAAAATATCTTTGTCTTTAACAATATCGGCTATTTTTAGATTTAGCACTCCACTTTGTTGGGTTCCCATAAGGTCTCCAGGACCACGTAAACGCAAATCGACTTCGGCAATTTCAAAGCCATCACTCGTTCTGGTCATGGTTTCCAAGCGTACTTTACTGTCGTTACTTAGCTTATGGCTTGTCATTAAAATGCAATAGCTTTGTTCGGCACCTCTACCAACTCGACCTCTAAGCTGGTGTAGTTGTGATAATCCAAAACGTTCTGCACTTTCAATAACCATTACAGAAGCATTAGGAACGTTAACACCTACTTCTATAACGGTTGTAGCAACCATAATTTGTGTTTCGCCTTTTACAAACCGTTGCATCTCATAATCTTTATCTGCAGGTTTCATTTTTCCATGTACTATAGAAATTTGATAGTCTGGCATTGGAAAATCTCTGGAAATACTTTCGTAACCATCCATAAGATCTTTGTAATCCATTTTTTCGCTCTCCTGAATTAAAGGATATACAATATATGCTTGTCGCCCTTTTTTAATTTCATCTTTTATAAATCTAAATACCTTTAAACGATTTTTGTCATAACGATGTACGGTTTTTATCGATTGTCTTCCTGGTGGTAATTCGTCAATTACAGAGATGTCTAAATCGCCATAAACAGACATTGCTAAGGTTCGAGGAATTGGAGTTGCAGTCATCACCAAAATGTGTGGAGGAGAGGTATTTTTTTTCCATAATTTTGACCGTTGAGCTACTCCAAAACGATGTTGTTCATCGATAATTGCGAGTCCTAAATTTTTGAATTTTACCTTATCTTCAAGCAACGCATGGGTACCAATTATGAGTTGTAATTCGCCATTTTCTAGTGTTTCATGAATTTTTCTTCTTTCTAAAGTAGTACTTGAACCAGTTAATAGTTTTATACTGATATTCAATTTATTACAGTATTCAAGTAAACTGTTATAGTGTTGGACTGACAAAATTTCAGTTGGGGCCATTAGACAAGTTTGAAAACCGTTGTCAAGTGCGATTAACATTGACATTAGCGCCACTATGGTTTTTCCAGAACCTACATCACCTTGTAATAATCGATTCATTTGCGCATTGCTTCCTAAATCGGCTCTAATTTCTTTAAGTACTCGCTTTTGAGCGTTGGTTAATTGGAAGGGTAAATGCTCGTTAAAAAAGGTGTTGAAATAGCCTCCAACTTTTTCAAAAGTAAATCCTTTTATTTTTGATTTATGGATTAAATTTTTGATGATAAGTTGAAGTTGTATATAAAATAATTCTTCAAATTTTAATCGAAACTGAGCACGTGCTAATAGCTCTTGAGTTTTTGGAAAATGAACATTAAATAGCGCTTCACTTTTTGAAATTAATTTAAGTTCTGATATTAAATTTTCAGATAATGTTTCATTAAAACGACCTTTAGTTTCTAAAAACAACTGTTGCATTATTTTTGAAATCACTCTATTTGATATGCCTTTATTAGTCAACTTTTCTGTTGAGGGATAAATAGGTTGCATAGCAGAGCGCAGATTGTTTTCGTGTTCCTGAAGTAATTCCATCTCAGGATGTGGCATATTATATTTGCTACTAAACCAATTGGTTTTTCCAAAAATAACATAAGGCGTATGGAGTTTTATACTTTCTCTAATCCACTTATGGCCTCTAAACCAAACCAGTTCCATAGTGCCAGTGTCATCTTGAAAAGTCGCAACCAATCGCTTACCTCTTTGTTGGGCAACTTCTTTAAAATCAATAATTTGCCCAATAATTTGAACATCTGCATTATTGCGTTGCAATTGATTGATTTTGTAGTATTGTGTTCTATCTATATAACGGTTTGGGAATAAGTTAATGAGGTCTTGGTATGTATGAATACCTAATTCTTTACGAAGTAAATCTGCTCTATTTGGGCCTACGCCTTTTAGATAATCTATAGGAGTTTGCATATTAGTATTCATAAAGACGAAAATAACTTTTATACTTCAAAGAAAAAAGAATTCCCTTTTTAAGTGAATTGAATATTTTTATCTTTAGTCCTAATTTGATTTAAAATGAGAGCATTAGTGATTTCAGGTGGAGGAAGTAAAGGCGCATTTGCAGGTGGTGTAGCACAATATCTTATTGAGAATCGCGCAATTGATTACGATTTGTATATTGGAACCTCTACAGGGAGTTTATTGGTATCTCATTTAGCTTTAAAACAAGTTGAAAAAATAAAAGAAGTGTATACTTCTGTAAATCAAGAATCTATATTTAGCAGTTGCCCTTTTTTAATTAAAAAGAAAAAAGGAGTAGAGACGATTAGAATACTCAGGATGCTTATACTGATGTTTTAAATGATGTAGGAGCAAACAAATTTTTAAATGCAGATGGCACATTTGGAAATTATTCAGATAGTTTTGATGTTTTAAAAATATCTAATGTTTTAAATAATATAAGTTCAAATCCTTATAATACAAACTGGACTTTACCATCGCTGCCAAATAATACTAGACCATCAAATTATGATACTGATAATGATGGAATGGCTGATGAATGGGAAATTAATACTTTTGGTAATTTAGATAAAACAGGTTCAATTGATAGTGATGGTGATGGATATACTGATATAGAAGAATTTTTAAACGGCATTGATACTGAAAATCAAAACACTTTCCAAGTTAGTGCAGGAAATGATACTTCAATTTGTTTAGGTTCAAGTTCAGAATTAACTGCTAATAACGCAGATTCCTATGTATGGAGTACAGGTGCAACAACAGCATCAATATCAGTAAGTCCTACTGTTACTACTACATATACAGTAACTGGTACTCATTCAGATGGCAGTACATCAACTGATAATGTAACTGTTACGGTAAATCAACCACCGATAGCATATGCTGGAGAAGATATTGAATCTTGTTTAGGCGCACCCATTACGCTTACAGCAACAGGAGGTACAACTTATTTATGGAGTACAGGCGCAACAACTCAAAGTATAATAGTAAATCCATCAATAACTACTACATATACTGTTGAAGTTACTGAAAATAATTGCGTAAGCTCAGATGAAGTTATTGTTTTTATTAGTGTATTACCAACAGTATCAGCAGGAAATGATGTTACTATAAATTTAGGAGATACTATAGATTTAAATGCAACAGGAGCAGATGCATATATATGGAATACAGGAGCAACTACAGCAACCATATCTGTGAGTCCAACAGTAACTACAACTTATACAGTAACAGGACAAACCAATGGTTGTGAAGCAGAATCTAGTGTAACTGTCACCGTTATAGATACAACAGTAACAGCAAATGCAGGAGAGGATGTAAGTATTTGTGAAGGTGCAAGTACAACGTTAACCGCATCAGGAGGTGCCACTTATTTATGGAGTACAGGCGCAACAACTCAAAGTATAACTGTAAGTCCAACAAGTACAACTACATATACAGTAACAGTTTTTAATACAACAGGAACAAATTCAGATTCAGATGCTGTTATTGTAACAGTAAATGCATTACCAACAGTATCAGCAGGAAATGATGTTACTATAAATTTAGGAGATACTATA
>CAZRDG010000239.1:0-4220 GCA_964598775.1 uncultured Lacinutrix sp. | reverse complement strand
ATCATGCTTAATCACATAATTTACGCTGGAGTTGCACAGGTTGCATACACCATCAAAAAGGATGAGTTGTTTATGCTTTGGAAGTTCTTTAATCACATTACAAAAATACGACATTTAGCCTGTTTGATAATAGTGATGAAAATTATTTATTTTGTCAATTCTTCAACCGTTTTGATTATTTCATTTTTTTGTAGTAGGCCTGACTGTCTCCATAGTTGTTTCCCAGCTTTAAAAAGCATAAGCGTAGGTACACCTCTTACTTGATATTTACTGGCTAAGGCTTGATTTTTATCCACATCAATTTTTATGATTGTTATGGAATCTCCCAATGTATCTTTAACATCTTTTAAAATTGGGCTCATCATTTTGCATGGTCCACACCATTCAGCAAAGAAATCTATGAGGACTGCTTTATCTTGATTTATTAGTTCTGAAAATTTAGCCATTAATTCTTCTTTTTCATTTCTTTTTCATGATCATCAAACCATTCTGGCTTCTCTAAATTATTATCAAACATATAGTCTGCAATTAATTTTATATCATCTTCAGAAAAAGGTTGTTTTACCATTACACCGAAACGTCTAACTGCTCCAAACATTTTGGCATCCTCTTTATTTGGGTTTTTAATCCACGCTTGCATTGAGTTAATAAACTCATCTTTGCTAGAGTTAGCATTTATATAATGCTTCTTAACAGCAATCATGGGTGGAGCTAATCTATTATCATGATCTGCAGTTGGGCTATGGCAAGCATAGCAATAGATTTCCATTAATTTTTTGCCAGGATGTTCATTATTGGATTGAACAACATTATTAGCTAATGCATAATCAGATTTAGACTCACTTAAATCCTTACAACTAATAAATAATAGGCCTAATATGACTATTAATAATTGAGTTTTATATGTCATGATTTCTTGTTTTTACACTAATGATAAAATTACAGCACAATTAACAATTAGACAGTAACCTTTGTTACAATAATTGTTTTGTTATTTTATTGATTCAACAAGTTCTAATTTTTCTAAACTTACATTAGTCGTAAACATGCCATAATTAACAACAGCTTTATTTTTCTCTAATTTGTCTATCGTACCTATAGCTCTTCCATCTTCCATTCGTACTCTATCACCAACCTTCAATATTGGTCTTGGCTTTGGTGTTTCTATCTCTTTTTTCTTAGCAGCCTTTTTCTTTTTTCGAATCACTTCAACCTTTTTCTCAACTTCTTTTATTACTTGCTGCTCTTTTTGTTTGGCTACTTTCTTTTCTTTTACGGAAACTTTTTTGCGTTTAGAATTTTCAATCTGTACTAATTTAAAAAGCTCGGCCATTAACTCACGCTTCTGTTTATTAATGAAGTATTTTTCAGATAAGTCATTTACCTTTTGGCCAAGATATATTAAACGTTGATTGCTATCATACAATTCTTGATAGCTTTCAAGTTTCTTCTGAATTTTCTCATTGATAGCTTCTAATTTATCAGCTTCGGCCAACTTTTTCTTTTCGTTCTGTTTTAAGGATTCTCCAGTTTTTTCGAGCTTTGAACGTTCTTTCTGAAGTTTAGCAATAGTGGCGTCAAACCTAACCTTTGAGCGCTCTATTTTCTTTTTAGCTCTATTTATTAAACTAAAAGGAATTCCGTTTTTTTGCGCTACTTCAAAGGTAAAGGAGCTTCCTGCTTGGCCTAAAACAAGTTTATATTTTGGTTCTAAGGAGCGTTCATCAAACAGCATATTGGCATTTATCATATGTTCCTTTTCATTTGCCAATAACTTTAAGTTGGAGTAATGTGTTGTAATAATGCCAAACGCTTCTCTGTGATAAAATTCTTCTAAAAAGGTTTCAGCTAAAGCACCTCCCAGTTCTGGATCAGAACCTGTACCGAATTCATCAATCAGGAAAAGCGTTTTTTTATTACACTTCTTCAAGAAATAATTCATTTGCTTTAGTCTGTAGCTATAGGTGCTCAAATGATTTTCTATGGATTGATTATCTCCAATATCACTCAAAATTCGATCAAACAAACACGCTTTACTGCGTTCATGAACAGGTATAAGCATACCACTTTGTAACATCACTTGTAGTAAACCAACCGTTTTTAGGGTTATACTTTTCCCACCAGCATTTGGACCTGAAATTACTATAATTCTGCTATCCTGATTTAACTCTATAGTCTGAGGAAAGGTTTTTTCTTTCTTTTTGAAGTTTGTTAAATAAAGCAGAGGATGATAAGCATCTCTTAAATACATTGCTTTATCCTCCGTAATTTCAGGCAGGATTGCATTCATGGATTTGGCATACTTTGCTTTAGCAGCAATGACATCTAAGGTCGTGAGAAACGATTGGTAATTCTCTAATAAAGGAAAAAATGGTCTAATGAAATTGGCAACCTCCTTTAGTATTCTAATGACTTCTTCGCTTTCTTCATATTCCAGATTGTTTAATTCTCTAGTATGCTGAAAAGTAGCTTCTGGCTCAATATACACTATACTTCCAGTTTTACTACCACCAAGAATTGCGCCTTTTACATTGCGTCTATGCATTGCTTTTACTGCCAATACACGTTTGTTGTCGACTACAGATTCACGTATATCATCCAAGTAGTCAAGGTTGTGATATGTGTTTAAGGCAGAAGTAAAGCTTGAATTTATTTTACCCTTAAGTTTATTAATACCTTGTCTTAACTCTTTTAGGAGAGGAGAAGCGTTGTCTTTTACATCGCCAAAACGATCAACAACAGCATCAACTTTTTCAATAAGTTCAGACGTAATTTCTATATGTGATGTGTAACGATGTAAATTTGGATAATACTCTTCAAACGTTTTTAAGAATTTCAAAATCTCATTCACAGTTAGAGAAATTGAAACCAATTTTTTTAAACTTTGTGTTTCTAAATAAGTGTTTTCAATTCTCAGTAACTGAAGTTCTTTTGTGATGACATCAAAACCATGATTAGGAATGCGATTATCATTATCAAATGACGACGCGTACTCATGCGTTAGTTGCAAACTAATGAGTAAGGTTTCTTTTTTATTATAAGGTACAATTTCTAGGGTTTTGGCTTTGCCTAAATTTGTGATGCAATGTTCACTTACTTGTTGCAAAACTTTATAAAACTCTAAATCTTGAAGTGTTTTTTCGTGAATGCTAATCATCCTTTGAATTCCTATTCATTTATAAAGGAAAGCAAATTTACGTATAACAATTGAAATGTGGAATTTTTGATGTTTGTGTTCTTTTTTAATATGTAAATCACAATTATTTTTTAATAATTCCAACGTACTTTTCTTGATGTTTGATTATAATAGGAGTTCTATTTACTTGCTCACAAAAATGTTTAAATGCGATGTTGTCGTTGATATCATCAGAAATAAAATAACCACCGGGTTTTAAAGCGTCCCATAATAACGGAGATGACCACATACGACCTATATAACTTTTGTCACTATCATAATGACACATATCTAAAGAGTGTTTGAATTTAGTCAATGCCAACGGGATTCCTTTAATATCTGGTAGTCTCTGTAAATCCCATTTAGATCTTAAATTTTCTGGTACAACACATCCAACAAAATCGTCATTGCCCATGTTAATATAGGGCATATCATTACTGATAAGTTGAGCACCATCTTTATCCCCAATCGCCAATAAAATAGCCAAAGATGACCAGCCATAGGCAACACCAGTTTCTAAAATATTTTTTGCAGCAGTGTGATGAACTATGTTATAAAGAAATGAGATTGCACCTTCACCTCCCATTTCGAAAGGACAATTATTAGCACTAATTGTTGCTTCTTGCATAATATTAGGAAATATGTCAACAAGTTTCGTGTTTTCATTAACACCAATAATTTTTTGTAAAGCAATCTCTTTAGTAACGGAATTGTTTTTACACCATGAAGTAGATTCATCTCGAGTATTTTCCAGATTTTTGTTCATTTTCCTTTTTAACATTTGAAAAAAATGAGGGAAATATTTTGGGTTTTTTAAAAACCAAATAATTACTTTTAGTTTTTTTAGCATTAGTTTTAAATTTGAGTCTGTAATAATATAGAATGGCCAATATAATATTAAATTATTTAACAGTGGATATTAAAACACGATTGCATATTTCTATTCAATATATAGTATGTTTAGATCTTTATAAAAATAAGCATATTAGGTAATAGACTTATAAATCATGGAAGTTAACATACATTCAAGTTGGAAAGCACGTTT
>CAZRDG010000238.1:0-4304 GCA_964598775.1 uncultured Lacinutrix sp. | reverse complement strand
GAGGTTACACAATCTGCACAGTTATATGATATTTCTGGCGATAAAATGGAATTGTTGTTGGATTTTCCAACTATTGGTGAGCCACATTATGCTGCTGGATGTCCTGCAGATTTAATCAAACCTCGTTCTAAAAAGATATTTAACTTAGAAGATAACACGCATCCTTATGCTGCAAAAAGTGAGGCAGATACAAAAGTTGTACGTGATGGTAAAACAGTTCATATTTATATGACAACCATTCGTAGTCACTTTGCTCCAGATAACATTGAAGGTATAAAAGTAGGAGATAAAGTGTACTTTCATGTCACTAACCTTGAGCAGGATTATGATGTGCCTCATGGTATTAGTATGATTGGTGCAAACACCTCTGAGTTACTTATCATGCCAGGTCAAACGGAGACCTTCCTTTGGGAACCTAAACAAGAAGGTGTTTGGCCATTCTATTGTACAGATTTCTGTTCTGCTTTGCACCAAGAAATGCAAGGATATGTTAGAGTATCTGCAGCAAACGCTAACACACCATTGAAGTGGTCACTAGGGGAAGATATAGAATAAAACAAACTTAGGAGAATTTTGTTTTAGTGTTTATTTTCCTAACAAAGGCGAGAGTAGTCTTTTCGCTCTCGCCTTTCTTTTTAAAACGCTAAAAAAATCACTAAAGCCTTAACGATGAAAAAGTCAAATATCATCATGCTGCTTGCAGCAATTTTACCACTAGGATTGTTTCTTTTTCCACTATGGAAAATTACACTGGAAGCTCCACAATATCCAACGCCACTGGGTATGTACATTTACATTAATGATTTTGCTGATGTCAATCCACACGATATTAAAAACATCAATTTGATGAATCACTATGTTGGGATGAAGTATATTCCTGAGGCTATCCCAGAATTTAAAATATTTCCCGCAGGAATAATCATTACCACTATTATAGGCTTGTTAATTGCCCTTAAAGGCAATTACAAATGGTTCTTATATTGGTTTATCTTAATGGTTGTTTTAAGTAGCGCTGGACTATATGACTTTTACCTTTGGGAGCATGATTATGGTCACAATTTAGATCCAAAGGCTATAATGAAATTTACCAATCCTGATGGAACAGTTATGGGCTTTCAGCCTCCATTATTTGGAAGTAAAGACATTTTAAATTTCAAGGCTCATTCTTATCCGAGACTTGGAGCTTACTTTCTAGGATTAGGAATTGCAATGGGATTAGTAGCCTATTTAATTGGAAAGAAAAATCATAAAAAAGCTTTGACTATGTAAAGAAAAGACAAAACACTAAAACACTAAAAAATGCAAACACTAAAACACTATTCAATTATTGCATTACTGCTTTTTTTATTTGGTTGTAATGTATCACCACAAGCTATTGATTATGGCAATGATGGATGTCATTTTTGTAAAATGACCATTGTTGACAAGGTTCACGGAGCAGAAATTGTGACCAACAAAGGAAAGGTCTATAAGTTTGATGCTTCAGAATGTATGATTAATTTTCTACATGAGTTTGAGGAGTCATCAGAAATAAAAATTTTTCTCACGAATCATTTTACAGAGCCTGAAGTTCTAATCGATGCTACTAAAGCTACTTTTTTAATTAGCGAGAATGTACCAAGTCCAATGGGAGCTTTCTTATCTGCCTTTAAAAATAAGGCTGATGCTGAAAAAATTCAATCAGAAAAAGGAGGTGAACTGTATTCTTGGGAAAAACTACTGGCACATTTAAAGAACTAGTTTCATGAACAAATTGATCACATTTTTAACAGTCATTTTTATGGCTAACATAATGTATGCTCAAAACATTGAGGTATGCAGTTCTTGTTCTGTTTCAACCTTATCCGAAGCTATTGCTCAAGCTAAAGATTTTGATACCATTCTTGTTAAAAAAGGAACTTATAAAGAGCATGACATTACAATAAGCAAACCATTAACAATTATTGGTGAAAACTATCCAGTAATTGATGGAGAGTTAAAAGGTGAAATAATTACCATAATTTCAGATAATGTAACTGTTGATGGCTTGTTTGTCATTAATGTAGGAACTAGTTATACCGAAGATTATGCTGCTATTCGAGTTAGAAAGAGCAAAAACTTTGTTATTCAAAATGTGGTTCTAGAAAATCTGTTTTTTGGTATTTACATTGAAAAATCGAATTACGGAAAAATTTATCATAACAAAATAATTGGTGATGCTGTTGAAGAATACAATTCCGGAAATGGCATACAATTATGGTACAGCAATTATATAGAAATAGAACACAACTTTGTTGAACATGTTCGTGATGGTATCTATTTAGAGTTTTCTAATAACTGTATTATTAAAAACAACGTCAGTGAACAAAATTTGCGTTATGGCTTACATTTTATGTTTTCAAATGATGATCTTTATCAAGACAACACCTTCGAAAATAATGGAGCAGGTGTTGCAGTCATGTTCTCCAAAAAAATAAAGATGATAAATAACACCTTTAAAGAAAATTGGGGAACAGCATCTTATGGCATGCTATTAAAAGAGATTAATGATGCCGAAATTATTGGAAATACTTTTCAAGAAAACACCATAGGTATTAATATAGAAGGCTCTAACAGGATTGTATATAAGAACAACAATTTTATAAATAATGGTTGGGCTGTTAAGGTTCGAGGAGCTTGTTATACTAATAGTTTTTTGGAGAATAATTTTTTGTATAATTCTTTTGATATATCCTACAATAGTAAAGTAAACGACAATGTATTTGATCGAAACTTTTGGAGTAACTACACAGGATACGATCTTGATAAAGATGGAGTAGGTGATGTCCCTTATAGACCTGTTAAGCTATTTTCATATATAGTAAACAGAACTCCGGAAACAATTATTCTTTTGCGTAGCTTATTTATTGATATCATTGATTTTTCCGAAAAAGTATCACCAGTTTTCACGCCTGATAATTTATTGGACAATAACCCTTTAATTAAAAAAGCAACATGGTAAGTATTGAAAATTTACATAAAACATTTGGTAAAAATCAAGTCTTAAAAGGTGTAGACCTCAGTATTAATGAAGGCGGAATTTTTGCAGTCCTTGGACCAAATGGATCAGGTAAAACCACCTTAATAAAGTCTGTTTTAGGTATGGTAATTCCAGATAAAGGTACTATTGAAGTCCAAGGTAAAAACATAAAAAAAAGCTCGGAATACAGACATAAAATTGATTATTTACCACAAATAGCCAATTTTCCGAGTAACTTAAAAGTTAAGGAACTTATAAAAATGATAAAGGATTTGCGTAAGCCTACAAAGGAAGAAACACGTTTGATAGAGTTGTTTAAGCTTGAACCTTTTTTAGATAAGAAACTTGGCAATCTTTCTGGAGGTACAAAACAAAAAGTGAATATTGTTTTAACCTTTATGTTTGATAGTCCGCTCATTATCTTAGACGAGCCTACTTCAGGATTAGATCCAATTTCACTGATAAGACTAAAAGACTTAATTCAAGCTGAAAAAGCAAAAGGAAAAACTATATTAATTACCTCTCATATTATGAGTTTTGTTGAAGAAGTTTCAGATGAAATTGTATTCCTATTAGAGGGTAAAATTTACTTTAAAGGCACCATTCAAGATTTAAAAACCAAGACGAAGCAGCCAGATTTTGAGCATGCAATAGCGTCTATTTTAACCAACAATCATGCTTAAAATATTAAAATACAGTTTTTACGATTTAATGCGCAGTCGCTGGAGTTATGTGTACTTTGCATTTTACTTGCTACTTGGTATCGTACTCTTATTTTTAAATAACGATTTATCTAAAGCAGTTATTACTTTAATGAATATCATTATTGTACTTGTGCCTTTAATAGGAACCATTTTTGGCGTGATGTACTACTATAATTCTAAAGAATTTACAGAGTTATTATTGGCGCAACCCTTAAAACGCTCATCTATATTTTTAGGCCAATATTTCGGTGTTGCCTTATCACTTTCAATGAGTCTTATTTTAGGCTTAGGTATTCCGTTTGTATTTTATGGATTGTTTAAAAGTGCAGCTATTTGGGATTTTTCATTATTACTCATTACTGGTGTTTTTTTAACACTCATTTTTACTGCATTAGCTTTTAATATTGCATTATCTAATGAAAACAAGATAAAAGGTTTTGGTTATGCCATTCTTTTATGGTTGCTATTGGCAATAATTTATGATGGCGTCTTTTTAATGACACTCATCTTGTTTGAAGACTATCCACTAGATAAATTGTCGCTTGTAGGTACTATGTTAAATCCGATAGATTTGTCAAGAACGCTTATTTTATTAAAGCTTG
>CAZRDG010000237.1:0-4309 GCA_964598775.1 uncultured Lacinutrix sp. | reverse complement strand
CTGTTTCATCTTCTTGTAATCCTGATAAACGCGCAATATTATCTTCAATCACAACTTCTTTCTCAATAGGTAATACAGTAAGATTTGAAGCGACAATTGGTGCTAACACAAACTCTTCGCCTTCTGAATGAAACACAATGCGTGTATTATTGTTTTCAACCACTTTAATTAGAGATCCAATATGTATGTTTTCAGCAAGTATTTGTTTGTAAATGACTTCAGGCTCGTCTTCAATATGTGTAATTCTTGCGATGGAATTAATAGGTAATCGAGGTAATTCTACACCTTCAATTTCTGCAACTTTACCGGTTTTTGTTGGAATGGGATCACCATGAGGATCAAACTTTGGGTTGCCAAGTTGTGAGGCCAATTTATTAGTTTCGTCATGATTTAACTTATGTTCCATACGTTCAGCTCTGTCATGCCATTCGTTTTTATGGAATCCTGTTTTATCTGCCAGATAACGCTCCCAAAGTCTGTGAACTCTGATTATTCTCAAGGCGTATTCATGACCTTCTTCGGTAAGTTTTAAAGCGTCTTTATCAAAATACACCAAGTTATTAATGGACATCTTTTGTATCGCTTCAACAATGCTTTTATTTTTAAAGTTTAACACCTCAACCAATGTTTTAGTATCGACTTTATTACCAGAATTTTCGAAGTGATACAATTGCTTGAGGATGTCTTCAATAATTACTTTTTCGTTGCTTTTAAAGTTCTTTTGAAGCAGCCAAAACCAACCTTTTGTTGGCCTAAATAATAGATACAACAAAATGGCAATGCCAAAAAAAATGATAAGTGCTGATATTGGATTGTAATCGTTCATACTATACACTTAAATAGAGATTTTCTGCGACGTTTTTAGAAATGGTCATGGTTTTTGATTTGGTTTCAATGGTAAATGACTCATCAAAAGGTTCAAATTCGACAACTTTAATCATGTCGCCTAATGCCAAATCATTTTTATTTAAATACTTTAAAAACGCATCTGAAGAATCTTTAACGCTAATTAAAATACCTTGATTTCCTATTTTAAACTCTAGTATGCTATTGCTTTTTATAGTGGTATAATTGCCTTGTTTATCTGGAATTGGATCACCATGAGGATCATGGGTTGGGTTCTCTAAAAAATCATCCAACTTGTTAATTAACTTTTCAGACTTAATATGTTCTAGTTGTTCAGCAATTTCATGAACCTCATCCCAAGAAAAATTGAGTTTATTAACTAAAAATGTTTCCCATAAACGGTGCTTTCTAATTACAGACCTTGCTGTTAAACGTCCTTCTTCTGTTAGACTAACACCTTGATATTTTATATAATTTGCTAATTCTTTTTCAGCTAATTTTTTTACCATATCAGTCACGGAAGATGCTTTTGTATCTATTTGCTCGGCAATAGCGTTAGTACTTACAGCATCATTGATTTGTTTTTCTAAATGATAAATAGCTTTTAAATAATTCTCTTCAGATAAAGTTGTCATGATAAAATAATTTATACAAATATAAGATATTTACTTTAATTTAAATATATTTTTAGTCTTGTCTAAATTTTAATTTATATTTGCATAAAAATTGCATAGATGAGATTATCTATATTATTATTTTTTCTGCTTAATTTAAGCCTTCAAGCTCAAAATAATTATGAAATTAATGGTCGTGTTATATATGAAAATGAAGGCTTGCCTTATGTGAGTGTTTATATAAACGGAACAACTATTGGCACAACAACAGATGATTATGGCAATTTTAAACTAACCCGTCTCTCAAAAGGAACATATCAAATAACTGCCTCTTTTGTAGGTTACAAGACAGTTTCAAAAAAGATACATGTCACGGCTGATATTGATGGATTAACTTTTAACTTAGAGTTTGATGATTCCTTAGACGAGATTGTTGTTACTGGAACAATAAAACCAGTTAGCAGATTGGAGAGTCCTGTTCCTGTTGAAATTTACTCGCCTGCATTTTTCAAAAAAAACCCAACACCAAATATTTTTGAAGCCCTCCAAAATGTAAATGGTGTAAGACCACAACTAAACTGCAATGTCTGTAATACAGGCGATATTCATATTAATGGTCTTGAGGGTCCATACACTTTAGTTTTAATAGATGGAATGCCTATTGTTAGTGGATTATCAACAGTTTATGGTTTGTCAGGTATTCCAAATTCTCTCATAGAACAAGTAGAAATAGTAAAAGGGCCAGCTTCATCTTTATATGGAAGCGAAGCTGTTGGAGGTCTTATTAATATAATAACCAAACTGCCAGGAAATGCTCCTATTATTTTTGCAGATTCTTATGTAACAGGTTGGGGAGAATTTAATCTGGATGCAGGATTTAAAGCCAAAATTGGAGAAAAAGCAACTATGCTTTTCGGAAGTAATTATTACAATTACAGTAATCCTATAGATAATAACAATGATAATTTTACCGATGTAACTTTACAAGATCGTATCTCAGTTTTCAATAAATGGGATTTCAAGAGAGATGAAAACAGAACCTTTTCAGTTGCTGGACGCTTTTTTTATGAAGATCGTTGGGGAGGAGAAATGCAATGGAATAAAAATTTTAGAGGTGGAAGCGAAATTTATGGCGAAAGCATCTATACAAAACGTTATGAATTTTTAGGAATATATCAATTGCCAATTGATGAAAAAGTGAATTTTCAATTTTCGTACTCAGATCATGACCAAAATTCTGTTTACGGAAATACACCTTATTTAGCACAACAACGCATTGGTTTTGGTCAGTTAATTTGGGATAAACCATTAAAAAATCACGATTTATTATTTGGTGCTGCCATGCGTTACAATTATTACAATGACAATACAACTGCTACAATTGAAGCTGATGAAATCACAATTCCATCACTTTTTGTACAAGATGAAATAACTTTATCTAAAAAACAGACACTTCTTTTAGGTTTAAGATATGATTATGATAATCGTCATGGTTCCATTTTCACACCTAGAATGGCTTATAAGTTTAAACCAACTGAAGATGATGTTTTTAGAATAAATGCTGGTACAGGATTTAGAGTTGTTAATCTATTTACCGAAGAACATGCTGCACTTACAGGCGCAAGAGATGTTATCATTGAAGAAGCATTAAACCCTGAACGATCCTATAACATAAACATTAACTATTTAAAAAAATTATACACCAAAAAGGGTATGATTTTTACGTTTGATGCATCAGCTTGGTACACACATTTTACAAATGCCATTATTCCAGATTACGACACTAATCCCAACCAGATTATTTATGATAATTTAGATGGTTATTCAACTTCAAAAGGCTTGAGCTTTAATGTTGATGCGGTTGTCGCAAATGGCATTAGAGGAAGCATTGGTGCTACCTTTCAAGATGTGTCTCAAACAGAAAACAGCAAAAAAACTCGACAAATTTTAACAGAAAAATTTACTGCAACTTGGGCTATATCGTATAAGCATTATCCAACAAATATTACCTTAGATTATACAGGAAATGTATATGGCCCGATGCGATTACCTATACTAGGTGAATTAGATCCAAGAAAAGAATTTTCACCAACTTGGAGTATTCAAAATATTCAATTTACTTATGATGGTTTTGAAGATTTTGAAATTTATGCTGGCGTTAAAAACGTATTAAATTGGACCCCAAATAAAGGCAACCCTTTTATTATTGCCAGAGCAAATGATCCATTTGATGAAAATGTTGAGTTTGATTCAGAAGGCAATGTAGTAGCTACATCTGAGAATCCTTATGCACTTACTTTTGATCCTTCTTATGTTTATGGCCCCAATCAAGGCAGACGTTTGTTTTTTGGCTTAAGGTATGTATTAGATTAGTTTACTAAAACCTTCTCTCCTTCTGCAACTGCTCATAGGCTTCCTGTACTTGTCTGAATTTTTCTTCAGCACCTTTTTGGTGTTCTTGTCCTAAATGAATTACTTTATCAGGATGGTATTTTTTAGCCATTTTTCTATAAGCAGCTTTAATCTCATCAACTGTCGCAGATTTATTAATCTCTAAAATTTTATAAGCATTATCGCTACTATTGTAAAACATAGCTTTAATACTTTCAAAATCTTTTGAACTGATTCCTAAATACCCTGAAATAGTATAAATCTGTCTGATTTCGTTTTCGGTTACATGCGTGTCGGCTTTTGCGATTCCGAATAAAAAATGAAGCAATTGCAATCGTGATGGATGATCCATCATTTGTTGTATTTGCATGCAAACTTGCCGTGTAGAAACATTTTGTTTGCTAATACTTTTAAAGAGTTTAAAGGCGTGGTTCGCACGCTCTTTGCCATACATATTA
>CAZRDG010000236.1:0-4332 GCA_964598775.1 uncultured Lacinutrix sp. | reverse complement strand
GTTTCTAAGTCATGTATATATAAAACTGTTTTAGTCCTTACACGTTTGATAAAGGCTAATTTTTTTCCGTTATATGATATTTGTGGGCGAGCTGCTCCTCCTGGACCACCAGTTATACGTTCAGTTTTTCCAGTTTCAAGGTTGTAACGATTAATAACATAGATTTGACTATTTGGGTCTTTATTATATTGAAAAAAGCCTCCAGGATACACATCTTCACTATAATATAAATAACGACCATCTTTTGAGATGCTTGGTTCGTTTACATCTTGTTGATCGTTTTTGCGAGTTGTTAATTGAATACCACTTCCTCCAGAAATGTGATACATCCACATTTCACCTGCACCTAAAGAGCGAGTAGAGGAGAAATGTTTTCTTGCGACTAGGTAGTTTCCATCAGGAGTCCAAACAGCATTGTTAAGTAACCTGAAATTTTCTTTAGTAATTTGTTTTTCGTTGCTACCATCAAGATTCATAGTCCATATATTGTCACCACCACCAGCATCACTAGTAAACGAAATGGTTTTTCCATCAGGACTAAAGCGAGGTTGAATTTCAAATGGCAATCCTGTTCTTAAAGCTGTTGCTTTTCCACCATTTACATTCATTATATATATATCACCCAAAAGGTCAAAAGCTATTTTGGTTCCATCAGGGCTAACATCTAAGTTCATCCATGTGCCTTCATTGGTATTTAAATCGACTTCTTTAAAGTTCCAATCGCCTTCTGGATTGGAAACATCCCATTTTTTGTCTTTATCTTGAGCTGTTATATTAAATATTGAAATGAAAAAGAGGATAATCATTAAGTGAATAGACTTCATTTTTATATGGATTAAAAATTGAAGCAGAAAGATAACTATAATATCTGAAAATCTATGGCATAAAAAAATCCGACTCTAAAAGAATCGGATTTTAAATAAGCGAAATGTTGTTATTGAATAGGCGAAACGCCTTATTTTACTTTATTTACAATTGCTTGAAAAGCAGCTGGGTCATTCATAGCTAAATCAGCTAAAACCTTACGGTTTAAATCGATGTTGTTAGCTTTTAATTTTCCCATAAATTGTGAATATGACAATCCGTGTTGTCTAGCTCCTGCATTAATACGCATAATCCATAAAGCACGGAATGTTCTTTTTTTGTTTCTACGGTCTCTGTACGAGTATTGCATCGCTTTATCAACCGCATTTTTTGCTACTGTCCAAACGTTTTTACGACGTCCGAAGTAACCTTTTGCTTGCTTAAGAACCTTTTTTCTTCTGGCTCTCTTCGCTACTGAATTTACTGATCTTGGCATTTCTTAATTGTTTTTTTGTAGTAGGCGGTCAATTTAATGACGCTTTTAAAATTGGCCCAACTCCAGGGTTTATAATTTAATTTAACCGGTTAAATGGTTGTTACTTTAAACGCAACATCAATTTAACATTGTTTTCGTCAGCTTCATGCACTAATGTATCATGAGTTAACGCTAGCTTACGTTTTTTAGACTTCTTTGTTAAGATGTGACTTTTAAACGCATGCTTTCTTTTGATTTTACCAGTACCAGTAAGTTTAAAACGTTTTTTGGCACTAGATTTTGTTTTCATTTTAGGCATTTTCTCCTTTATTTAATTACTTCTCGCTTACTATCTTTGAACACCGAAGCCAATTTGCTTAGGTGTATTTATTATTTGCCTTTTTTTGGTGCGATAAACATAATCATACGTTTACCTTCCAATTTTGGCATTTGTTCAACTTTCCCAAACTCTTCCAAATCTTGTGCTAAACGCAGCAGTAGGATTTGACCTTGTTCTTGATATATGATGGAACGTCCTTTAAAGAATACAAATGCTTTTAACTTAGCACCTTCTTTTAAGAACTTCTCAGCATGTTTCTTTTTAAATTCGTAATCATGATCATCTGTTTGAGGACCGAAACGAATTTCTTTAATGACAACTTTTGTTGCCTTAGATTTTAAAGCTTTATCACGTTTCTTTTGTTCATAAAGAAACTTCTTATAGTCCATGACTTTACATACAGGAGGAACAGCATTTGGTGATATTTCAACAAGATCAAGACCTTGTTCATCTGCAATTTCTAATGCTCGTGTAATTTTGTACACACCAATTTCAACATTATCACCTACAAGTCGAACTTCTGGTGTAGTGATTTTTCTGTTAATTCTGTGTTGATCCTCTTTAATTATTCTTGCAGGACCTCTATTTCTTCTTCTACGTATTGCTATGGCTATAAGGTTTTAATTAGACTTTAAAATTGTTTTAATGTTTTGTTTATTTCTGTTTTAACCAGATTTGAAAATTCTTCTACACTAATCATGCCTAAATCTTCTCCTCCATGTTGTCTTACACTAATTTTGTTTTCGTTTTCTTCATTCTCACCAACGATAATCATATATGGGATTTTTTGCATTTCTGCATCCCTAATCTTCTTACCCATTGTTTCACTCCTATGATCTACGAGGGCGCGAATTTCGTTATTTTCCAGCAAATTTAAAACTTTTTGAGCGTATTTTTCATATTTCTCACTAATTGATAGAATAATTACTTGATTTGGTATGAGCCATAATGGGAAATTCCCAGCGGTATGTTCAAGTAAAATAGCAACAAAACGCTCCATACTTCCAAAAGGCGCACGATGAATCATAACAGGTCTATGTAATTCATTATCACTACCTTTATATGTTAATTCAAAACGTTCAGGTAGGTTGTAGTCAACTTGAATTGTCCCTAATTGCCACTGTCTCCCTAAGGCATCCTTAACCATAAAATCCAATTTTGGACCATAAAACGCTGCTTCGCCATATTCAACTACATAATCTAAACCTTTATCAATGGTTGCATTTAAAATGGCTTGTTCAGCTTTCTCCCAATTCTCAGTACTACCTATATATTTATCTGGGTTATGAGGATCTCTTAATGAAACTTGAGCCGTAAAATTCTCAAAACCTAATGACCCAAATACATAAAGTACTAAATCAATGACGTTTTTAAATTCTTGGTCTAACTGATCTGGCGTACAAAATAAATGTGCATCATCTTGCGTAAATCCTCTAACTCTTGTTAGTCCATGCAGTTCACCACTTTGTTCATATCTATACACAGTACCAAATTCTGCAAAACGTTTCGGCAAATCTTTATAAGACCACTGGTTATTATTGTAAATTTCACAGTGATGAGGGCAATTCATTGGTTTAAGTAAAAATTCCTCATCTGCTTTAGGTGTTTTTATAGGCTGAAAGCTGTCTTCACCATATTTAGCGTAATGACCAGAAGTTATATATAATTCTTTTTGACCAATATGCGGTGTAACAACCATTTCATAGCCAGCTTTTTGTTGAGCTTTTTTAAGAAAATCTTCTAATCTTGCTCTTAATGCTGCGCCTTTAGGTAACCATAAAGGTAATCCTTGCCCGACTTTTTGTGAAAATGTAAATAATTCTAGTTGTTTCCCTAATTTTCTATGATCTCTTTTTTTAGCTTCTTCTAAAAGCTCTAAATATTCGGTCAATTCCTTTTGCTTCGGAAATGATATTCCGTAAACCCTTGTAAGTTGTTTGTTGTTTTCATCTCCTCTCCAATAGGCTCCTGCAACACTTAGAATTTTCACAGCTTTTATTATGCCTGTATTTGGAATATGCCCTCCGCGGCATAGGTCAGTAAAAGTTGAATGATCACAGAATGTTATTTCTCCGTCAGTCAAGTTTTCAATTAGCTCAACTTTGTATTCATTACGTTCAGATTTATATTTAGAAAGTGCGTCAGTTTTAGAAACTGATTTCATTTTAAAATCATGCTTACCTCTTGCGATTTCTAGCATTTTATCTTCAATGGATTTAAAATCTTTATCAGAAATAGAATTATCACCTAAATCAACATCATAATAAAAACCATTTTCTATAGCAGGACCAATTGAAAGTTTAACTCCAGGATAAAGTTCTTCCAAAGCTTGAGCTAGAACATGTGAGCTTGAATGCCAAAAAGCTTTTTTCCCTTTTTCATCATTCCATATATATAGAGTCAAACTACCATCACTGGTTATCGGTGTAGTAGTTTCAATAATTGTGTCATTGAATTTAGCTGAGATTACATTGCGGGCAAAACCTTCACTAATGTCTTTAGCTACATCCATTGCTGTTATTGTATTATTATAGCTTCTTATACTACCGTCAGGTAAGGTGATCTTTATCATTCTAATTATAATTAAGAGGCAAAGATAGTGGTATCATAACAGTCTTACAATAGATATTTTAAAGAAATTAATTTAGGTATTTAATGTGTAACCACTTGATATTAAGGATAAATAAAAAAGGTTAAAAAAAAGGTTGTTAAA
>CAZRDG010000235.1:0-4343 GCA_964598775.1 uncultured Lacinutrix sp. | reverse complement strand
AAGACCAACAGCACGATTGATACCATCAATAACGAAGCTTTTGGCTGCAAAATTTTCGAGATCTAACGAAATTAACTGCTCCATTGGTAATAATCCAGAGACTAGACCTAAAACAGTTCCGAATAATAATCCGAAAAGCAAACCATGCACTAAATGTTTTCCTTTTAGAAAAAGATAAATGATAAGAGCAGGCACTAATAACATGATGAGTCCTTGCGGTTTTCCTGATAAAAGGTTGTTATTTGCACTACTTGAGTAATTAAGCCAAATGGCAGTGATTGTATAGCAAACCAATGCCAATAATGCCGCTGGAACAACATATTTAATTCTGCTTTTTACAGTAACACCAATTTTTGCTTTTTGACTCAAAGCGCTTGCAATGGTTGTATCAGAAATAGGTGCAATAAAATCGCCAAAAGCAGCACCTCCAATAATGGCACCAGCCAACGTTGGTAAATGTGCACCTAAAATACCTCCAGTTGGATAGAGCAGTGGACTACAAATTAGTATGGTTGCAAAACTAGAACCTGTTGATAAGGATACGATGCAACAAATAATAAACGTAGCAATGACAAAGCCAATACCATTAAGACTGAATTGATCTGAAATCCAAATGAGGGCGTCAACAAACCCTGTAAGTGTCATTAAAATTCCTATGATTGAGGCCAAAATCCAAGCCATAATCATAATCATTACTATTTTTTGAGACATGCCTGAAATGACAATTTCAGAGAACGCAGTTCGATCTTTAGCAAGTATTAAACCTAAACCAAGCGCTAATATTAAAATAGGCCAAAACCCTTTTTCATCAGGTGCTCCTGATAATGCAATGTAAACAACACCAAAAAGGAACACGATAAATGGCAGCAATGCACCTAAAATCCCTCCATGAAATTCTAGGGAACGGTTGTCGTCGTCTTGTAAATCTAGTTCCAAAGGCTTTAGGTTTCGTTTAGGTTATATTTCATAATAGATCCATGTTTTCCTGTTTTGTCTCGCTCCAATTCATAGAAAGGTCCTTTTGGTCCTTTGCTTCGGTTTGTTATTTCAGAAATGGTATTCAAGTCGTTTTCATCCAAGTTGAAACTGTCTAGTTTTTGCAGACTGCTGAGGTGTTTACTATTTCTAGCACCAACAATGACTGCGCCAACCATTGGTTTTTGAAGAATATACTTGCTTGCAATTTCGGCAATACCAACCTCGTGTTTATCTGCAACTTTGCGAAGCGTTTGAAGCAAATCCTGAAAAAGGTCGTAGTTGCCAAATTCATCAATAATCAATCGATATTTTGTTAAAGAACGATTTTCTAAAGGTTGTTTTGGGTCAGGCATTCCCAAATAACGATCGCTTAAAAATCCGCCAGCTACAGTTCCATAACACAAATACGGAATGTTATGTTTTTGGGCTAAGGCAGTCATATTAGCTTCAACACGACGATCAAGCACTGAATATTGAACCTGATTGGTTGTAATTTCTACACCTGCATCGAGTATTTCTTGGATACGTTGTGTATCGAAATTGGTGACTCCAATGTATTTTATTTTACCGCTTTTTTGTAATTCAGAAAGGTGAACAGCAGTTTCTATATAGCGGGGAAATTGATAATCCCACCAGGAAAACTGAACCAGATCGAGTTGTTCTACTTGTAGTCGTTTAAGTGAACGAACAATGATGTTTACAACATCTTCTTTTTTTAAGGTTGCCAGCGCATTATAGTCAGGTACATACTTGGTATGCACTTGAATTGGTGGTAAATCGCCTGCTCGAAAAGCGTCTTGGTATTTTGTTCGAAACTTGCCGATTAGAGTTTCAACTCCTGTGTAAATATCAGCACAATCAAAAGTGGTTATGCCAGCCTTTACGAATTTATACATATCTTCAAGAGCCACTTGTTCATCTATGTTGCCATGACCTCCTGCAAGGTGCCATCCACCTTTTATAACTTTAGATATACTGTAATTTGGATTAATTATAGTGCGCTCCATAATTTAATTTGGTGATGTATTGGCAAAAATAGTGTAGAATTCGTCAATAGGAATTGGACCAGATTTCATAATCGTGTCCATAAAAAACTTTAAATCAAAGGCGTTTCCGAGACGTTTTTTTTCTGATTCTAATAATTGGGTGAATTGTTTTCCTCCTAAAAAGTACGACGTCAATTGCATGGGTGAATTCGTGATACGTCCCCAAAGACTTTTAGCAAATTGAGGTGCGAGTAATGAGGTTTCTTCAGAGAATTTTAAAACTTGATCTTGACTCCATCCAAAGCAATGTACTTGCACTGAAGTGTATGCTCTATTAGCATTTTCAAGTCGTTTACGTAAATGTGCCAAAAGCGTAAGCGGATTTTCTTTTTCCCATCCAGCATCGAGCAACACTTTTTCTGTAAACGTGGCCCAACCTTCGGTGTAAATACCAAAAGGAAACAATAAACGAATTGGGTGTGCTGTCTCTCTACTAATTTTAAGCTGCATGTAATGACCTGGAAAAAGCTCATGAATGACAATCATTCTATTAAACGGTCTGTTAAATGAAGCCCAAAAATCAATTTGTTCTTGTTTAGGAAGTGTTTCTGGAATAGACGGTAAATTGAGTGTCGTTACAGGATTTGGTGAAAAAGGAGGAGCACTAGCAACCCAACCTATTCTTGCAGCAGGACCAGCGCTTTCAGGTGCAGTTATGATGCGTAAGGTTTGGTATTTTGGTAATGTCGCAATATCATTTTCTTCAATGAATTTTACAGCAGCATCGGATAGTTGATTCCAGAATTGAAGATAGTCTTCAGCATTTAATGGAGCGTCCTTTTCCATATCGTCAAAAGCTTTATCTATTTGTTGCTGATACGTCTCAGGTAAAGGACTATTTGGATAGGCAGATTTTAAATAAGTTTTTGACACTTCACCTAGCAAGCCTCTGACGGTTTCTATTTCTTCCAACGCCATTTTTGAAAGTTCTTCTGGAGTTAATCCACTATCCGTATATAACTTTAATTGTCTATCATATTCGTCGCGACCAAGAAGCGTTTCGGTTTGTTTTTTGTTGGAGCTTAATTCATTTTTCGCAAAGGATAACAGTGTTTCCAAACTATTGATTGCAGTAGCAAGATTGTTCTTGAAGTTTGCACATTTTGCAATTTGGAAGTCGTTTTCAATGGATTTGATCAAATCATTTTTATAGGACTCTACAATTAAGGTAAGTCTATTAATGCCGCGTTCTAAATCATCTTCTGAAACTGTCTTTAGATTGTTTTTAGCAGCATCACTCATCTTAGCCACTTGAGCCAAGCGTTGGCAAATTAGGCTGGATTTTTCAGATTTGATGAGATAATCTGCATTTATAACTGGATCCAAGGCTTTTGAAATGGTATTCACATACAATGACAACGAACTTGAATGAAGTGAAAGTTTTTTCCACTGATCAATTTCTGACTGCACTTGAACACGCAGTAGTCGTCCATCTATTGGATTAATGCTGTTCTCTTTTGATAAATCCAGCAAGACTTGCTCATTGAAGTCGAGCCACTTTAAAATATTTTCTTCTGAGAAATCTTCAAATTGAAACACTGAAGCATGAATGCCATCAGATAAAGCTTTTGAGGGATAGAACTGTTTCCATTCCTTAATATAATTATCACCGATATTTTGAGACCATATTGTGGTACAGAACAACAAGGCAAGAATGGGAACTTTTTTTAATAGGGATGTCATTGTAGTTTGTAAAAGATTGTGTTGTTAAATATAGCAATTAATGAAACAATTATGTTATTGAGTTTTATTACTTTATTTATAAGAAGAGTTCGCTTTCATAAAATATAAACTACCCAAAACCCTAAATATGTGCCTAAAGCAGTACCTAAGGTACCTACCAAAATAGCAGGTAACACTAAATCTTTTCTATTGAATGATTCTGCCAATGCAATGGCTGTTGTGCCACCACCAACATTAGCTTGACTTACAATGGCAATCATTTCCCAATCACAATATAGCAAACCACCTAAAAGAACGACAATCACACCATGAAATAGCACTGCTAAACCAGCAAAGAGTAATAAGGTAATTCCAACGTCTTTAAGTTCGGCAACAGCGCTGAGTTCACAATAAGCTCCAATAACTGCCAAGAATATAAACACCAAATACAAACCTAAATTATGGCTACCTTTTAGGTTGGCCACAAACTTGGTTTGTGCTAACAGTATACCAATAGTGGACAGTGTAAGTATGGATGGAATTTGCGGTATTGCTTCAGCGATTAGTTCTGAGATGTAAAATGCAGAAACCCCTAAAAAAAGCAACCACATGAGTGAGATTAAATCGATAGCTTCATCTTCTGGATGTGCTTCGTTT
>CAZRDG010000234.1:0-4377 GCA_964598775.1 uncultured Lacinutrix sp. | reverse complement strand
CAACTTGTGGTTGATTGATAATTGGTGTTCCCATAATGCTGCCAAAGGTTCCAACATTGGTTACAGTATAGGTTCCTCCTTGAATATCATCTGGTTTTAATTGGTTCATTCTTGCACGATTGGCCAAGTCATTCACTTGCTTGGTCATACCAATCAAGTTCAATTGGTCTGCATTTTTAATCACAGGAACAATTAAGTTTCCATCACCTAAAGCAGCAGCCATACCAAGATTGATGTTCTTTTTCTTGATGATACTATCACCATGAACCGAAATGTTCATCATTGGATAATCACGCAATGCTTTAGCCACAGCTTCCATGAAAATTGGTGTAAAGGTTAAGTTTTCACCCTCACGTTTTTGGAAAACATCTTTGACCTTGTTTCTCCAATTCCAGATTTTAGTCACATCAGCCTCAATAAAACTTTGAACGTGAGCAGAGGTTTGTACAGAGTCTACCATGTGCTTAGCTACGAGTTTACCCATTCGGCTCATCTCGATAATTTCATCATCACCAGAGCTAATTGCAGGTTGTGCTTGCTTCACTTCTGGAGCTTGTGTTGGCACACTTGCAGCACCATTAGACTGTACTGGTTCTAATTGTGGTGTCGCAGGAGCAACTGGTTGATTACCTCTATTTTCTACATAAGCTAGAATATCGTTTTTAGTTACGCGACCTTCGCTTCCTGTTCCAGTAATAGCATCTAATTCTGCTTGTGTAACACCTTCTTTTTTCGCTATATTTCTTACTAAAGGCGAATAAAAACGATCGCCTGATGATACTGCTGGAGCAGCGACTGCTTTTGCAGCAACAACGGTTTCAGCAACCTGAATGACTTCAGGAGCGGTTTTTGGTTCTTCTTTTTGTTCTGGAATTTCTTGAGCTGGTGCAGAAGCACTTGCTTTTATAGTACCTTCAGTTTCTATTACTGCAATGGTTTGACCAACTTGTACAACATCATCAACATTAAAAAGCTTTTCAACAAGAACACCATCAACTTCACTAGGCACTTCACTATCCACCTTATCTGTAGCAATTTCAAGTACAGCTTCATCTGCTTCGATGGTATCTCCTACTTCTTTAAGCCATGATGTTATGGTTGCTTCCGCAACGCTTTCTCCCATTTTTGGTAACTTCAGTTCAAATTTTGCCATATCTATAATGCAAAAGCGGTTTTTAGGTTTCTGAGTGCAAAATTAATGAAAAATCCATTAGTTTATTGAACTTCCTTCAATTAATTCTGATGAAATTGAATCACCTCTCCTCTAGTTATGGAATCATTACTACCAATAATAAAATCTGAATTTTTAGGTAGAATTTTAAAACTGAGGCGGTTTGGTGCGTGTAGATTTTCAAAATGATTGATGATGTTTTTGTAACTCATGAGGTTTGCATCAAAAATAATTTCGGAATTTGATTTTATGTCATTAATATGGTTTTGAACATGCACTTTATTGTTTAAAACAGTTTCTAATGCCTTATTTCTTGCGTCAGAAATAAAATAATAGTGTTCCGGTTGAAATGATTTCGACGAACTTTTCTTTTTAAACAGATGTGCGAAGTTAATGCCAAGCATCACAAAAGTATCAAACAAAACATTTGTTTTAAAATGCTTCTCGTAAAACAGTTTCATTGCGCCATAAAAACGCTTCGTATACTTTTTATCTTTGGCTGTACTCTCGCCTTTATAATGAATGCAACTTGTCTCTCCATAGTAATAGTTTTGCAAACCTGATTGAAGGAGTTTGTAAGACAAATCGATGTCTTCACCATACATAAAGTAGTCTTCGTCAAAACCTTTAACTTGATTGTACGTATCCTTTTTCATAAACATAAAGGCTCCAATCAATACATCAACCTTTTCTATTTCATTTTTATTAATATGATTGGCATAGTAATTTTTTCCGTTGCCAAAAATCTTCTGTAAGGCTACTTTAACCAGTGGAACATTGCGTTTGCTTTCAGGTAAAAATTTACCAGAACCATCAATGAGTTTACAGCCAATAGCTCCCAAATCTGGTTTTGATTTAGTAAACTCTAAGAGTTTTATAAAGGTATCTTCGGCAACAACAGTATCAGGATTTAAAATACAAATGAATTCGCCTTTGGCTGCTTTAACACCTTGATTATTGGCTTTTGCAAAACCGACGTTGTCCTGATTTGAAATTAATGTAACTGATGGGAATTTCTGTTTTACCATATCGCAACTACCATCTGAAGAGTCATTATCAATCACAATAATTTCGGCATCAATGCTTGTAATGGCTTGCTCTACACTTTTTAAACAGAGTTCTAAAAAGAATTTGACATTGAAGTTAAGTATAACAACAGAAAGTTCCATTTACGATTTTAAAGAAATTTCAAACGGAATTCTGTTTGTAATGCTTCGTCCAAGCGTTATTTCGTCAGCATATTCCAGTTCGTCACCAACCGAAATTCCTCGAGCAATGGTAGAGGTAATGACACTATACTCTTGTATTTGTCTATAGATATAAAAGTTGGTGGTATCACCTTCCATGGTTGAGCTTAAGGCGAAGATCAATTCTTTAATGTCGCCTTGTTTTACTTTTTCAACCAACGAGGCTATGTTTAAATCGTGAGGTCCGACGCCATCCATTGGTGAAATTTTTCCTCCAAGAACATGATACAAACCTCTAAACGAACTTGTACCTTCAATAGCCATAACGTCTCTAATATCTTCAACCACACAAATAATGTCTTTATCTCGATGCGGATTGGAGCAAATTTCACAAACATCGACATCGCTAATATTATGGCAGCTTTTACAGAACTTAATATCGTTGCGCATTTTGGTAATGGCCTCAGCCAAATGCCTAGTTTGGTCATGAGGTTGACGCATTAAATGCAGCACTAAACGCAATGCTGTACGCTTACCAATTCCTGGTAATTGTGCCATTTCGTTCACAGCATTTTGAAGTAATTTTGATGAGAATTCCATTGGCACGAATTTACAATTTATTCTGAACTTGAATCGTAATCTTTACTCAAGTTTTTATCTTAATTTGGATTTTTGTTTCTTATAATTCGTAATTTTCAAACCTAAAATCACTGACATATGAGCGCAACGCAAATACTCATTTTAATAGCAGCCTATTTTGGTGTGCTCATACTCATCTCTTATTTCACAGGCAAAAACGATAACAACGACGATTTCTTTAAAGCAGGTAAACAAAGTCCTTGGTATATTGTGGCCTTCGGAATGGTTGGTGCATCACTTTCTGGAGTGACTTTCATTTCGGTACCAGGTTGGATTGAAGGTTCTCAGTTTAGTTACTTTCAGGTGGTTTTGGGTTATATGGTTGGCTATTTTGTGGTGGCTTATGTGCTATTACCCATTTATTACAAACTGAATGTTACCTCTATTTACGAGTATTTATTACAGCGTTTTGGTGTGGTTAGTCATAAAACTGGAGCGTTTTTCTTTTTCTTATCAAGAGTTTTAGGTGCTGCGTTCCGATTGTTTTTGGTAGCCATAGTTTTACAGCAATTTGTGTTTAATGCATGGAATGTGCCTTTTGAAGTCACAGTAGTCATTTCAATATTACTAATATGGATTTACACCAATAAAGGAGGCATCAAAACCATAGTGTGGACAGATACTCTACAGACCTTATTTATGATTGTGGCTGTTATCTTATCTATCTATTTTATTAATGACAGCTTAGGATGGAGTTTTGGCGAATTTATCGCATCCAGTGAATTGAAAGAATACAGCAAAGTGTTCGTTACTGATAGCTTTTTAGAGCGAAGCCACTTTCTCAAATCGTTTGTTGGTGGTATGTTCATTACCATTTGCATGACAGGTTTAGACCAAGACATGATGCAAAAAAACCTGACTTGTAAGTCACTAAAAGATGCTCAGAAAAACATGGTGTCCTTTAGTATTGTTTTAGTTATTGTAACCTTTCTATTCATGTTGTTAGGTGCTTTATTATATATCTATGCCAATGAACACAATATCGCTATGCCTTTAATGGATGGGAAACCAAGAACCGATTTATTGTTCCCAGAAATAGCCTTAAATAGTGGTTTAGGCATTACGCTTGCTATTACATTTATGTTGGGTTTGATTGCTGCTGCATACAGCAGTGCAGATAGCGCCTTAACCTCATTAACGACTTCTTTTTGTGTCGATTTTTTAAACATAGAGAAGAAACCTAAAGAGCAACAAAAAAGCGTTCGTAAAAAAGCACATATTGGAATGAGCATTATGCTTGTTATGGTCATTATCATCTTCAAATATGTACTCACAAGTAATGTTATAGACAGCTTACTTACGGTTGCTGGCTATACCTATGGACCTTTGCTTGGTTTGTTTGCTTTTGGGATTTTTACCAAGTATCAAGTTAAAGACAAG
>CAZRDG010000233.1:0-4408 GCA_964598775.1 uncultured Lacinutrix sp. | reverse complement strand
AGGACATTCAACGTTTTCTAGAGCTGCAGCTGAAGTGATGACACTTTTAACTGGTGACGAATATTTCCCTGGAGGAATGGGAACTTTTGATGTTCTTCAAAATGATTTCTTAGTATTTGAAGAAGGTCCTTCTGAAAGTTTTACACTGCAATGGGCAACCTATCGCGATGCCTCAGATCAAACTAGTTTATCAAGAATTTGGGGAGGTATTCATCCTCCTATTGACGATATTAGAGGACGAACCATAGGTATTAAAATTGGGACTGAAGCTTTTAATTTGGCCTTAGATTATTTCAATGGAACCTTATCTGACAATGCGATTACTCTAGCAAGTAATGAACCGCTACTCTATCCTGTTCCGTTTAGAGATGAATTTACTATTAAAACAAAAAACAGTGAATCATTCAACCTAAAACTGTTTAGCTTAGACGGTAAAGTTATTATTGATAGATCTGTGAATTCAAATACGGTTACAATCAATACCACTGAACTATCTTCAGGATTATATTTTGCGCAAATTTCTGACCAAAACAATTCGATAATTTCTACAAAAAAAATAGTTAAAAACTAATATTATATATAAACCTAACTTACTTTTGCAACTTCAAAGTAAGTTAGGTTATGTTTTCACTTTTTATTATTTTTAGAATGGTTGCCTTTTTAGAAGGCTTATCTTATATATTATTACTTTTTATTGCCACTCCAATTAAGTATCTTGCAGATAATCCTCAATATGTAAAAATGCTTGGTATGCCTCATGGATTACTATTTATGTTGTATATTATTTTAGCTTTTCTGCTAAAACAGGAAAACACATGGTTTAAGAGCAATTTTAAAATGGTTCTTTTAGCATCTATTATTCCTTTTGGAACCTTTTATTTGGATCATAAATATCTAAGAAAAAGCAACGCTTAATGAAAGAGATACAATGTTTTTTTTATGACTTATTTATTGCTGCAAATATTTCACAGAGTGCTGCTAAGTATCTTAATATGCTGTGCTTACTCATAGCACTTGCAATAATCATTTTCATTACAGACACCATTACACGAAGAGTATTACGTGTTGGTTTTATTAAACTAGCTAAGAAATCCAAAACCAATTTTGATAATCTGTTAATAAGTCATCGTGTACCAAGAAACATAGCGCATTTAGTTCCGCTCATTTTAACTATAGAATTATTTCCTGTAGTTTTTTATGACTTCCCAGAGTTTGAAAAATATATTGTAATAATTCTCAAAGTTTATGGCATTATCCTATCGGTTTGGATTTTAAGAAGCATTCTAAAAACCTTCGAATCTTATTTTAAAACACTACCAAGATTAAAAGATAAACCTATTGATAGCTACATCCAAGTTGTGATGCTATTTGTGTGGATTGTAGCCATTGCGTCGTGTCTTGCCGTTATAATCAACCTTTCGTTTATTAAATTTTTCACCACATTAGGTGCTGCTTCGGCCATTTTATTGTTAATTTTTAAGGACACAATTCTTGGATTTGTTGCAAGTATACAAGTTGCAATAAACGATATTGTTAGAATAGGTGACTGGATTACTATGGATAAATATGGAGCAGATGGAGATGTTATTGAAATCAACTTATCAACGGTTCAAATACAGAACTTTGATATGACCATTACCAACATACCAACCTATGCCTTAATATCAGATTCATTTAAGAATTGGCGTGGTATGCAAGCTTCTGGAGGACGACGCATTAAACGTTCCATTCTTTTAAAAGCAAAAAGTATACATTATTTAACTCCAGAAAAAATAGAAAAGTTAAAAGGCATTCAACTTATTTCTGAATATTTAAGCACAAGACAGAAAGATATTGACAATTACAATAATCAGCACAATATTGATAAGTCCATTTTAATTAATGGCAGAAACCTTACCAATTTAGGAGTTTTCAGAAAGTATTTGCAGTCTTATATTGAGAATCATTCGGCTATTAATAAAGACATGTTTATTATGGTAAGACAGTTGGCTCCAACGCCTCAAGGGTTACCTTTAGAAATTTATTGTTTTAGTAGCGATAAACGATGGGAAAATTACGAGTATATCATGTCTGATATATTTGACCATGCGCTAGCTGCGGTAAAATATTTTGATTTAGAAGTATATGAATTAAATGCTGCTTTTCCTGATTCTAATTAAGCTATTTTAATCTGTCTTTTACAAATTCAACTTCAGTTTTACCATGAGGTTTTGGTTTACCATCTTCACCAAGGTTAACCATTATAATATTATCTACGGTTAAAATTGTTTCCCTAGTCATTTTATTTCTAGCTTCACATTTCAGTGTTAGTGATGATTTTCCAAACTTAGTGACTTCTATACCTAGCTCAATAATATCTCCCTTTTTAGCTGAACTCATAAAATTAATTTCAGATATATACTTGGTAACAATTTTAGAGTTTTCTAGTTGAATGATTGTATATAAAGCAGCTTCTTCGTCAATCCATTCTAATAAACGTCCTCCAAATAAAGTTCCGTTAGGATTTAAGTCTTCAGGTTTTACCCATTTACGCGAATGAAATCTCATTATATTTTTTCGTTTATATAGGAAATCATTTCCTTTTCTGTAGCTATAGTTTTATCAAAAATAGATTTCGCTTTGGCCAACAGTTTTTCGGCAGTATCTCTATTCTTTATATCTTTTGCATTGATACGTACGTTAAAGTAAGCGCCATAAACTGCTGTTCTCGCGCACAAAGCGCCTACTCCAGCGTCAGATAGTGAATTTTGTAATCCATCCTTTGCCATTGCCATCATAACTTCCATTGAGTCGCAGGCAGTTTCCATAACTAGTAAGGGTACTTCTGTTGCGTAGATGGTAGCAGATTCAATCGCCTCAGCTCTTGCTTTCTTTTCTTCATCAGAACCTTTCGGCATTCTAAAGCCTTCAATAATTTTGTTAAAGGCATTTGTATCTTCATCAACTAAAGCTAATAACTTGTTTTTGTAAGCTTGACCTTTTTCAGCCCAAATAGAAAACTCTTCCCAACGACTGTCCCAACCTGGCTTGTGAGCAGAAAGATTGGCTACCATAGTACCAAGTGAAACTCCTAAAGTTCCAACGTAAGCTGAAATTGAGCCACCTCCTGGTGCCATAGACTCACCAGCTGTTTCATCGGCAAAATCCGTTAAGGTTAAATCTACAAGTTGTTTAACTCCTTTATCTTTTAAAACGTACTCAATAATTTTTTCATTTGGATTGAACGGTTTTAAATCATCCAAACCTAACGACTTTACCGCGATTTTGATTTTCTCAGCTTCTGAAATACCTAAAGAACGCTCTTGTTTTCGTAAAAAATAATCTCCTGCATCTAGCATGGCTTTTAAGGGGATCAATCCTATTAACTCAGAGCCTGTAACACGTAAACCTCTTTCTTCAGCAGCTTTGCAAGTTTCATCAAAAGCCACATGCATGGATGTAATACTAATATTGGTAAGGTTGTATGATATTTGCGCTATGCCATATTCTTCAATAAACCAACCAATACCTTTTACAGCTTTTAATCTTCCTGGAATACGAATAGGTTCTCCATTCTCATCCAACACTTTTTTACCAGTAATAGGATCGCCTTCACGCTTAACACGACCTCCTTCACGAATATCAAAAGCAATGGCATTTGCACGACGTGTGGATGTGGTGTTTAAGTTCACATTATAGGCCACTAAGAAATCTCTCGCAGAAATGGCTGTTGCTCCAGTTAAAGCCACCTTTTTATTAAACTCTGCTGGTCCAAAATCAGGTTTCCAATTTGGATCTGTTAATTTTTTTGCTAAACCTTCGTATTCTCCAGACCTGCAATTAGCCAAATTAACACGCTTTGGTTCTTGTGCCGCTTTTTCATACAAATACACAGGAATACCAAGCTCCTCTCCTACACGTTTACCTAACTTATGAGCATAAACTGCAGTTTCTTCTAAGGATATTCCTGATATAGGAACCAAAGGACATACGTCTGTAGCTCCGAAGCGTGGATGTTCACCACTATGCTTACTCATATCAATAAGTTCTGATGCTTTTTTTATGAGTATAAAGGCGGCTTCAATAACTTGTTCAGGTTCTCCTACAAATGTAATTACAGTTCTGTTGGTTGCTGCTCCTGGATCTACATCCAACAGTTTTACACCTTCAACGGCTTCAACACAATTGGCAATGGAATGTATTTTATCTAAATCGCGTCCTTCACTAATATTTGGCACGCATTCAATGAGTTGTTTTTGCATAGTAAATAGAATGGTAATTATTTTATTTCAAATATAATAATTCGATTAGGTTTTACTCACTTAGTTTTATAAAATGATGAGAAAACATAAAATAATTCTCACATTGCAAAATGAGATATTAGTTTAGAGCTAAATATTCCTAACTATTAACTTAAAATAATGTGGCT
>CAZRDG010000232.1:0-4458 GCA_964598775.1 uncultured Lacinutrix sp. | reverse complement strand
TATGACATCGTAGCTACATGCGTTTTTGAATTTGCATCCCATGCACCCATTGAATGATGATTCATAGGTTGGGTTTAAGGTATGACCTCCAGAATAACCAGAAATAGATTCGTCAACGCCTTTCACGCTTTCGTAAATGGCTTCAACGCACCAAAAGCATCCACTCGCAAAATAGGCTCTGGCTTTCCCATCCTGTAAGGGAACTTCAACAGGATCAGCAGTCATAAGACCTTGTTCAATTTTGGATTTAGTGTTTTTAGAAACTGTTTTTTGTTGAGCGTTATTATGGCAACTGAACAATAAGGCAAGAGAAAGGGAGACTATTAAAGATTTCATAAGATATTTTTTTAATGTGTCGTTAAGAAACAAAAATAATTACATAATAAAAAAGCCTTTAACAATACGTTAAAGGCTTTTTATATTTGATATGTTGCTTAATTATAATTTAGCAAACATTTTTTCCATTTTCTCTTTTTCTTCATTAGCTAAGGCTTCATCAACTAGGATACGACCACTATGCTCATCAGTAATAATTTTTTTGCGTGAAGCAATTTCCATTTGCACTTGAGGTGGAATCGTAAAGAAAGATCCGCCAGAAGCACCTCTTTCAATAGCTACAACGGCTAATCCATTTTTTACGTTTTCTCTAATTCTGTCGTAAGCAAGCACTAAACGCTCTTCAATAGAATCTTTATAATCTTTTGATTTTTCAAGTAAGGCTAATTCTTCTTTTTCAGTTTCAGCTAAAATGGCATCTAATTCACCTTTTTTGTGTTTCAAGTGATCTTGACGTTCTTTTAAACGATCTTTGGTTTCATTAATAACCTCGTTTTTTTGCTCAATCTGAACTTTAAATTCTTTGATGTGCTTTTCAGCTAATTGAATTTCAAGTTCCTGAAATTCAGTCTCTTTGGTTAAAGAGTTGTACTCTCTGTTGTTACGAACATTCTTTTGTTGTTCGGTATATTTTTTAATTAAAGTTTTAGCCTCTTCAATTAGGTTTTTCTTTGATTTGATTTGCTCATCAATATCAGCAAGACTTTCGTTAAGTTTTTGAAGTCTTGTGCTAAGGCCTTCAACTTCGTCTTCTAAATCACGTACTTCTAATGGAAGTTCTCCTCTTACATTTCTAATTTCGTCAACTCTTGAGTCAATTAATTGTAAATCATATAGTGCTCTTAAACGCTCTTCTACACTAACTTCTTTCTTTTTTGCCATGCTTATAAATACTTTACAGGATTGGTATTTGTGTTCGATAAAATGATTGCAAAATTAGGAATTTTTTTTGTAAGATAAGCTACTAAAAGTGATTTTGTGAATTGTTCACTTTCATAGTGACCAATATCTGTCAATAAAATGGAATTTTCGGCTTGGAAAAAGTCATGGTATTTTAGGTCTGCTGTAACAAAAACATCAGCGTTTGCAGCTTTTGCAGCCGATATTGCAAAACTACCAGAGCCTCCTAAAACCGCAACTTTTGTTATAGGTTTTTTTAGTAATTGTGAATGTCTAATAGCAGAAGTATTCATTTTTGTTTTTAAATCGTTTAAAAATGTGACTTCATCAATGGCTTGAGGTAATTCGCCAATCATTCCCAAACCAATATGCTGGTTTTTATTTTCAAGTGTAACAATTTCATAAGCCACTTCTTCATATGAATGTGCCTTAAAAAGTGATTGAAGCACAGTGTTTTCAATATGTTTTGGGAAAATAACTGAAAGCTTTACTTCGTGTTCTTCTTGTGTAATGCCTTTTTTGCCTTTTGTTGGGTTGGATTGCTCGTTTCCATTAAATGTACCAATGCCATCAACATTAAAACTACAATTGTAATAATTGCCAATAGCACCTGCTCCAGCTTGAAATAAAGCCTCACGAACTACATTGAGCTCATCTTTTGGAACATAAGTTGTCAGTTTTTTTATGGTTGCATTTTGCGGAATAAGCACTTTTCTGTTTACTAGACCAAGCTTTTCGCAAATCATATCATTTACACCATTAATAGCATTATCCAATGCTGTGTGAATGGCGAATATGGAAATGTCATGTTTTATGGCTTTCATGACCACACGCTCTACATAACTCTTTCCTGTAAGTTTTTTTAAGCCTTTAAAGATAATTGGATGAAAGCTAACAATGAGATTGCAATTGTTTTGTATGGCTTCGTCAACAACGGTTTCAATAGTGTCTAAGGTGACTAAAATTCCTGTGACTTTTGCATTTTTGTCACCAACTAACAGTCCTACATTATCAAAATCTTCAGCATAAGCCAAAGGAGATAGTCCTTCTAAATGTTGTATTACGTCCTGAACAATCATAAAATTTTATTTATGTTCAAAGATAAATATTTACTTTCGTTTATAAATAATTACTTTAGCCAAGGTGAATTTATTAAGAAAAATACTAATTCCAACTGTTCCAGTTTATCAAGGTATTACTTGGTTACGCAATTATTGTTTTGATAAAGATATTCTGAAATCGACGTCCTATAATTTTCCGGTTATTTGTGTTGGAAACTTAAGTGTTGGTGGTACAGGAAAAACACCAATGATTGAGTATTTAATTCAATTATTGAAAGAAGATTACTTCGTTGGGACTTTAAGTCGTGGCTATGGAAGGCAAACAAAAGGGTTTTTATTAGCTGACGATAATGTTACAGCAAAAACTATTGGAGATGAACCGTTTCAGTTTTATAAGAAGTTTGCAGACATCATTGTAAGTGTTGGAGAACATAGACAATATGCCATAGAACAACTTCTGCAATTGGATAAAGCACCTGAAATTTTGCTTCTAGATGATGCTTTTCAGCATAGAAAGGTAAAAGCAGGACTCAATATTTTACTAACAAGTTATAACGATTTGTATGTAAATGATATGGTATTACCAACAGGAAACTTACGCGAACCTAAATCTGGTGCTAAACGGGCGGATCTTATTATTGTGACTAAATGTCCTGAACATATTGGTGTAGATGAACAAGAAAAATTTAAACAAGAGTTAAATATTGAATCACATCAAGAGTTGTATTTCAGTTCCATTTCGTATTCTCAAGAGATATTTTCGAAGGATGCTAAAATGGATTTGGAAGATCTTAAAAGCAATCCATTTACTTTAGTTACAGGAATTGCTAACCCGAGACCGCTTGTAGATTACTTGAATAAGAAAGGATTTGAATTTAATCATGAAGCTTTTAAAGATCATCATGATTTTAGTGCTTCAGAAATTAGTGAACTTGAGAAAAAGCAACTCATTGTAACCACTGAAAAAGATTACATGAGGCTAAGAGATCGCTTAAAAAATAATAATCTTTACTACTTGCCAATAGTATCAGAAATATTAAACAAGGATAAGTTTAATACTAGGATTACATCATTTATTAGAAACTTTTAAGCTGGAGTTTCAGTTTCATTTTTTGTTAAAGCCAAATACAATTTTTTCTCAAAATCTTCTTGTTTAAAAGGTTTTGAAATAATATCGTCAAATCCAGCTTCGTCAAACTCATGCATTTTATCCTCGAGCGTTACTGCTGTTAAGGCAAAAATGGTAAGTTCTTTATCAAAACTTCTAATGCGCTTTGTGGCTTCAAGACCACTTATTCCAGGCATGTGGATGTCCATCAATACGACATCGTAAGATGTTTCTTTAACCATTTCAACAGCGTCTTCGCCATTGTCTATTAAATCACAATTAAGATTCATCTTGTTAAGGATTTTCTTTGTAATCATTTGGTTAATCTTGTTGTCTTCTACTACTAAAATTTTCACGTTTTCTAAGTCTAGTTTACTAATATCCTTTGAATAGTCGTGCTTCTTAACGCTAACGACTTCTTCAGACTCTTTAAGAGGGAGTTCAATGAAAAATGAGGTTCCTTTACCTAATTCACTTTTTAAGTAAATTTTACCTTTTAAAATATCAACCAGACCTTTTACAATTGAAAGACCTAGTCCAGTACCACCATATTTACGGTTAATTTGAACAGAACCTTGAGAAAAACTTTCAAACATATTGTCTTGTTTTTCCTTTGTGATTCCAATTCCATTGTCTTCAACTTCTAATCGAATTGTATGTATTTTTTTCGATTTATTAAGCTGCGTTACACGTACCCAAATATCTCCATCTTTTGTAAACTTAATTGAGTTACCAATAAGATTAATGAGTATTTGAGATATTTTTAATTGATCGCCATCAAATATTTCAGGGAGCTTTTTGTCATACTCAAAATGCATCATAATGTTGTTGTCCATAGCAGAATTGTTTAAGGCCGCAATGACGTTTTCAACTTTATTTTTCAAATTGAATATCTCTGGATCAAGCTCAACTTTATTGGCTTCAATTTTATTTATTTGTAAGATGTCATTAATGAATGTAAGCAAATAATCACCCGAAAACTTTAAGCTTTTTAAATGCTGTATTTGATCAGGTTTTGGGTTTTCTTCCAATAACATGTTAGTTAAACCAGTT
>CAZRDG010000231.1:0-4461 GCA_964598775.1 uncultured Lacinutrix sp. | reverse complement strand
ATTCGACCTTTATAAAACTAAAGACGTCAAAAAGAAAATTGACAAGTTTATTCCTAAAGGTGTCAATCTGATTCAAAAAAAAATAGATCGAATAGATAAAGACAATGATATCGTCATTCTCAAAAACAATGATGTTCTCAAGTACGACATCTTGATCATTGCTACTGGAACCAATATTGCGCCTCAAGAAATTGACGGCATGCTTGGTGATCATTGGTATAACTCTGTATTTGATTTTTACACTTACGAAGGTGCAAAAAACCTAAGGAATAAGCTCAGAACATGGGAAGGTGGCAAACTTGTAGTACACATTTCAGAAATGCCAATTAAATGTCCTGTAGCGCCTTTAGAGTTCGCTTTTTTAGCCGATTCATATTTTATAAACAAAGGCATGAGAGATAAAGTGGATATTACATTTGTAACTCCAATGTCTGGTGCTTTCACTAAGCCAAAAGCAACGGAGGCACTTGAATATTTATTAGAGCAAAAAAATATTAAAGTAGTTCCAGATTTTAATATCGAACGCGTAGATGGTGACGGAAATAAAATTGTTGACTATGCCGAAGAAGAAATTGAGTATGACCTATTGGTCACTGTACCAACAAATATGGGCGACGACATGATTGAACGTTCTGGTTTTGGTGACGAGCTCAATTATGTACCAACAGATAAAAACACATTACAAACTACAGTGAAAGACAACATATTTGCTATAGGTGATGCTACAAACCTTCCAGCATCCAAGGCTGGTTCAGTGGCACACTTTGAAGCAGAAATATTAACTGAAAACATAAAGAGATATATTGATGGCAAAGAGCTTAAGAAAGAATTTGATGGTCACTCTAATTGCTTTATTGAAACTGGTCATGGCAAAGCCTTACTTATAGATTTCAATTACACTCAAGAACCTGTAAAAGGCACATTTCCATTTCCTGGAGTTGGACCATTGAGTTTATTGAAAGAAACACACATGAATCACATGGGAAAATTAGCCTTTAAATGGATTTATTGGAACATGCTTATAAAAGGAAAACACATACCGTTTGTATCTGCCAAAATGGATACAGCTGGTAAACAAATAGAAGAAACAATTAATTAAATACTAAGACAATGGTAATAGAAAAAACATACGGAGAACTCTGTGTCACTTGTAACGAACAAGGTTACTTAACAGATTTAAATCAATGGACCAAAGAAGTTGGTACTGAAATAGCAAAAGAAGAAGGAATTGAAATGACAGACAAACATTGGGATGTCATAAACTATCTTCAAGATCAATGTAGAAAGGAAGTACCTCTAAGTATAAGAAAAGTAGGAAAAAGTGGTGTTGTTAGTATTAAGGAATTCTATCAATTATTTCCAAAAGGACCTCTTAAAATTTCAAGCAGGATTGCTGGCATCCCAAAACCTGTAAGCTGTATATAAGAACTATAAAATTACAATCATGGAAAATACAATTGAAAAACCAGTAGCTGAAAAAGTAGACGATAAAAAACCCATTAAAAAAATGATGCTCATTTTATCTAAGGCTACAATAGATAATGTGTACGCATGTTTTATTTTAGCAAATGGTGCACGAATGGAAGGCATAGAATCTGAAATATTTTTCACGTTTTTTGGCCTAGAAGCTATCACAAAAAAGAAGCTAGAAAAACTACATGTGGCCACTGTTGGTAATCCAGGAATGCATATACCAACCATGCTGGGAGGTTTACCTGGAATGGAAGCTTTAGCCACTAAAATGATGAAAGCTGAGATGGAAAAACTAGACATACCTCCTGTTGGAGAATTCCTGGAGATATTGTCAGCATCAGGCACGAAACTTTGGGCTTGTAAACTCGCAATGGATATGTTCCATTTAGACCAAGATAAATTAATTGATGATTTAGATGGAGTTTTAACCGTTGGCGATTTTTATGAACGCGCAAAAGGTGATAGTACGCAATTACTATTTATTTAAATATGACAATACTTTTTTTAAGAAGCCACTTCAATCGAGGTGGCTTTTTTTTGTAACCATTAAACGGTTTGTTCGTCCTATTAATATATCATAACTTAAAACCAATCAAAAAATCACATTATGAAACGTCACTTATTCATTAAAACCATTGCTCTAATATCATTTACACTACTCCTTTCTTTTTCAAATCAAGCTCAAAATATTGAATCTCAGATAGACGACATCCTCAATGCCAGCTACAAAGCTAATGAGCCAGGAGCAACAGCTTTGGTCTATAAAAATGGCAATGTTATTTATCGAAAAGGATTTGGCAGTGCGAATTTAGAATTAGGAGTTGCCATGAAACCTGAGCATGTATTTGAAATTGGCTCTATTACAAAGCAATTTACAGCAATTGCAATCTTAATGCTTGAAGAGCAAGGCAAGCTAAAGGTTGAAGATGAGATCACTAAATATATTCCAGATTATCCAACGCTTGGAAAAACCATTACCATTCACCAATTATTAAATCATACTTCCGGAATTAAGAGCTATACAGCAATGCAAAGTTTTAGAGACAATGCCAGACGTGATATGACACCAACAGAAATAATCGATTTTTTTAAGAATGAACAGATGGATTTTGATCCAGGAGAAAAATTCCTTTACAACAATTCAGGATATATTTTACTAGGTCAAATCATAGAAGTAGTAACAGGAAATTCTTATGCAGATTTTATTCAAAAAAATATATTCGATAAATTAGGAATGAAGAATTCTTATTATGGAAGCATGAATAAGATTATTAAAAATAGAGCTTCAGGTTACCAACAAAACGGCAATGAGTATATAAATGCAGATTATTTAAGTTTAACATTACCATATGCGGCTGGTTCTTTAATGTCTAATGTTGATGATTTATTAACATGGCAAAAGGCTTTAAACACTAACCAATTAATCTCACAAAAAAGTTATGAAAAAGCCATTAATGGTTCAACATTAAATAATGGTGAGCGTATTGGCTATGGCTATGGTTTAGGTGCTGGGAAAATTCAAGGCTCAAAAAGCATATCTCATGGCGGAGGCATATTTGGTTTTACCACTCAAGGTATTTACATGCCTGACGAGGACGTTTTTGTCTCAATACTTACTAATTGTGATTGTAATTCTCCAGGTGGAGTAGCAAATAAAATTGCAGCATTAACCATTGGAAAACCTTTTCCAAATATAGCTGATGCAATTACGCTTTCTGATTCTCAATTAAAAAAATGGGCTGGAACTTATGAGTTTCCTGATGGAGCTATTAGATATATCACAGTTGAAAATGGAAAGATATTTAGTCAGCGTGAAGGTAGTACAAAGCTAGAAATTTATCCAATGACCGAATCTAAATTTATTTTTAAAGATGGTGATATTGTTTACAATTTCAGTATCAAAAACAACAAAAAGCAGGCTGAATTTATAACTGATGAAACCTTTATTGGAAATGAAATTGATAAAGCACCTCCAGCTGCCCAAACAGAGATTACCTTAGCTCCTCAAATATTATTACAATACGTTGGGAAATATGAATTACAGCCTGGCTTTATTATTGCTATCACTGTAAGTGGAAATCAAATTTTTGCACAAGCAACAGGACAACCTCAATTTGAAATTTTCGCAGAAAGTGAAGACAATTTCTTTTTAAAAGTAGTTCCTGCTAAACTTGTGTTTAGTAAAGATGATAAGGGAAAAGTCAATATGGCAACATTACATCAAGGCGGACAACAAATGCCAGGTAAAAAGATAGAATAACATGAATTTATTTTAGTAAAAAACCACTTCATTGCTGAAGTGGTTTTTTGTTTGCCTAAATTTTAACTCACCGAAAGTAGTACTTCACTCACCAAAAAGTACAGTTTACTAAGTTCTTGTTTTTAATTACTTGATTACTATATAGTTTTATTATATATTAACGTAAAAAATTTAATCTCATGAAAAATCAAAGTAGTAAAAGGGTAAATTATTTAGCAGGAATAGCTTTAGCGTGCATTATGCTGTTCTCATTTACAACAGCGCAAGCACAAGATGTCACAACTACAGCAGACAATAGTTTTGTTGTAAAAGGAAATGTATCTGACGAAACTGGACCTCTTCCAGGTGTGAATGTCATTTTACAAGGAACAAGAACAGGAACAGCTACTGATTTTGCTGGAAATTTTGAATTTCCAATTAAGCTTAAAAAGGGTGATGTTTTAATTTTTAGTTATGTAGGAATGGCATCTCAAAAATTAGAAATTAAAGACCAAGAATCTGCTGCTAACATTGCTTTAGAAATAGATATGAGTATGGTTGAAATTATCATTACTGGGAAAGTAGCAACAAAAAAAGTGTATACATCTAAGAAAAATAAAGGTAACTAAAGGCAATGAAAAATAGTTTCCTTTTCATATCATTTTTTATTATAAATAGCTCAATTGCTCAGGTATCTGATTTTAAAGAGATAGATTTTTCAGTCGCCGACAATATAGCTGAACTGTATG
>CAZRDG010000230.1:0-4488 GCA_964598775.1 uncultured Lacinutrix sp. | reverse complement strand
AACTTGCTGTCGATTATTTAGTCAAAAATAATTATGACATCATAGAGCGTAATTACCGCTTTGATAAAGCCGAGGTTGACATCATTGCCAAAAAAAACCAAATTCTAGCCATTATTGAAGTGAAAACACGCTCTTCATCAGATTTTGGCAATCCCCAAGATTTTGTAAAGCCTAAACAAATACAAAGATTAGTGAAAGCTGTTGATGAATATGTGACAGAAAATGACTTAGATGTTGAAATTAGGTTTGATATTATTGCCATTGTAAAGACTGGGACGACCTATGATATTGAACATTTAGAAAATGCCTTTTATCATTTTTAATTACTAAAGTAATCCCTTAACTCTAAAATGTCATTTGGTTTCGCAATAATTTTTTTATTCTTGTCCAATATAAAATATGTTGGAGTTTCATTGACGTTATAAAGCACACCTAGTTTATTGGTCCACTTTCCTAACCCTAAAACATTTATAAATTCCGGATAAGTGGCTATCAATTTTTTCCAATTATAAGGTGAATCTTCCAAACCAATAGCAACCACTTGTATTTTTCCTTTTGTTTGTGTTTTAATAAACTTTTGCAATTGAGGTATTTCTTGCATACAATGACTACAAGCACTACTCCAAAATACAATTATATATTGATTTGCTGTATTTAAAGCACTTAACTTGATTTTTGTTGTAACATCACCATATGTTTTTTCAAACGAAAAATCAGGCGCAACTGTCCCTAATGATGTATTTTTAAATTTTTTCAATGACTCAACTAAGGCTTTATCCTGAGTTTTTTCAGCAATTGGTATCAAATATTTATCTGAAATGTAATTTGCGGTAGTTTCCAAGCTCAAGTCTGCCATTTGTTGCCACAAAATAACCAACAATGATTTTTTAATCGTTGGTTTTGCTTTTCTCATCTCTTCAAAAACATCATCAATATTTGCACGATAAGTTGCAAGTTCATCATTATTCTCATCTTTCATTCCAAAGACATAACTAATAATTCGTTCTGATAAAAAATTAGAACTTTGCAGTATTTCATTATCAAAATCGATATAACTAAAATAGTAATCTTTTAAATTTTTTACATAAACCTTTATACTTTCATACTTTTTAGGAATGTATGGTCTATTAGCCTTGATAAATGATAAAGCAATAGTTCCTTTAGCCGTTTTCTCAAAATTGTTTTGAATCTCGGCTTGTTTTTTAAAAATCTTAACTAATGCCAAGGTATCTTTAGAAGCAGACTTAAAATAATTGCCAATACTTTGACTGATGGCTTCCATTTCTCTAGTATAAGAGCTAGTCAAATTATTTTCAATAGACTTATTAAAATTGACACCTATCTCATGATCAAAACTAAGCTCAATGTTTTCCTTAGCATTATATATAATATCAAAATTGTTTTCCTCTTGCGGCAATGCATAGACGATTCTGTACATTCCTTTTGTAACCGTTGAATCTAATGAAAAACTGAACCTTCCATTTTTTATCTCAGCGTTATTAACATAAACATTTGTTTCAGGAGTGATTTTATATAATAATGCGTAATTATATTGATCAGATGGTGAAAAAGTTCCTTTAATGGAGTATTGAGCCATTAAAACCGTTGGAAGTATTAGGAAAAAGAAAATTAATTTTTTCAATTTAAGTTATTTATTATTAAGACTCTTTTTTACTGAAAGGTCACAGTTTTATTTACATTATAATATTCAATAATCAAGCCAATATTTTCACTGAATTAAATACTCATTCATTTAATATTGGTTGTAATACTTTTAAGGCTTTATCTACCGATTTTATATTGTCAAAAGTAAGTAATAATCTTAAGCCTTGGCGAGTTTGCTTTTCTTTCATTTTACACGCTGTTGGATTGGTTTGAATGTATTGCAAAACTTTTGTAAACCCAATACTTTGATAAAAACTGCTTTGTTGGTCTTTTATAAAATAGCCAACAAACTTATTGTGCTTCATTACAATTTTTTCAAAGCCTAATTTAGTGGCCATCCATTTTATGCGAACGCTATTAATCAAATCAACAACTTGAATTGGCATATCTCCAAAACGATCTATTAATCGGGTTTCAAAAGCCTTTAATTCTTCTTCGTTTTTAAGCTCATTTAATTCTGTATATAAATTTAAACGTTCAGCAATATTATTTATGTAATCATCCGGGAAAAGCAGTTCAAAATTGGTGTCAATAGTAATGTCTTTTACGTAAACCTTTTCTTTACCTTGATCGCTATATAAATCTTTAAACTCGTTTTCTTTGAGTTCTTCAATTGCTTCATTTAATATTTTCTGATAGGTGTCAAATCCTATTTCGTTAATGAAACCACTTTGCTCTCCTCCTAGTAAATCTCCAGCGCCACGTATTTCCAAATCCTTCATTGCGATATTAAATCCACTTCCAAGTTCTGTGTGCTGCTCCAAAGCTGTAATTCGTTTACGAGCATCATTAGTCATTGCAGAATATTCAGGTGTAATGAAATAGCAAAAGGCTTTTTTATTGCTTCGTCCAACACGACCACGCATTTGATGCAAATCGCTTAATCCGAAATTATTAGCATTATTAATGAAAATCGTGTTAGCATTTGGCACATCCAAACCACTTTCAACAATCGTCGTACTTACCAAAACATCAAATTCACCATTCATGAATGCCAACATCAAATGTTCTAGTTTTTTACCATCCAACTGACCATGACCAATTCCAATTTTGGCATCAGGAACTAAACGCTGAATCATGCCTGCTACTTCTTTAATATTCTCAATTCGGTTATGAATAAAGAAAATTTGACCTCCTCTTTGAATCTCATAAATTACTGCATCACGAATAGTCTCTTCATTAAAACGAATTACATGACTTTCAATTGGATAACGATTTGGTGGAGGGGTCGTTATCACTGACAAATCGCGTGCAGCCATCAAACTAAACTGAAGCGTGCGCGGAATTGGTGTAGCTGTCAGTGTCAACACATCAACATTCTCCTTGATTGTTTTTAGTTTTTCTTTTACTGCAACACCAAATTTTTGTTCTTCATCAACGATGAGAAGTCCTAAATCTTTAAACTTTACATTTTTATTTACCAACTGATGTGTGCCGATTAAAATATCAACCCTACCATTCTCTAGTCCCTCTAAAGTTTCCCGTTTTTGCTTTGCAGACCTGAATCTATTTAAATACCCTACAGTTACAGGGAAATCTTTAAGTCGCTCTGTTAAAGTCCTGTAATGCTGATAAGCAAGAATGGTTGTTGGCACCAAAATGGCTACTTGTTTGCCATTGTCTACGGCTTTAAAAGCAGCTCTTATCGCAACTTCTGTTTTGCCAAAACCAACATCTCCGCATACCAAGCGATCCATTGGTTGTTCACTTTCCATATCAGCTTTTATATCTGCTGTTGCAGTAATTTGATCAGGAGTATCTTCATATAAAAAAGAGGCTTCCAATTCATGCTGCATATAACTATCGGGTCTGTATTGAAATCCTTTTTCAAGTTTTCGTTTTGCGTATAATTTTATAAGGTTAAACGCAATTTCCTTAACTCGTGATTTCGTTTTTTGTTTTAGGGTTTTCCAAGCTTTACTACCGAGTTTATAGATTTTTGGTGGTTTACCATCTTTCCCATTAAACTTGGTGATTTTATGCAGCGAATGTATGCTCAAATACAGAACGTCACGTTCGCCATAAACCAACTTAATTGCTTCTTGTTTTTTGCCTTCAACTTCAATTTTTTGTAACCCTCCAAAACGACCAATACCATGATCTATATGTGTAACATAGTCACCTACATCGAGATTTGTTAGCTCTTTTAGAGTGATAGCTTGTTTTTTTGCGTAACCATTTTTTAGGTGAAACTTGTGATATCGTTCAAAAATTTGATGGTCAGTATAGCAAACTATTTTGTTGTCATGATCAATAAACCCTTGATATAAAGACAATACAATAGTATTGTAATGTACATCTTGCTCAACATCATCAAAAATATCGTGAAATCGCTTTGCTTGTTGTTCTGATAAACAACTTATATAATTGATATATCCTTTATTGTGATTTGTGTTTAGGTTTTCAATCAATAAATCAAATTGTTTATTGAATGATGGCTGAGGAGATATATTAAATAAAATAACATTTTCATTTCTACTGAATATTGATTGAGTTCCAAATTCTACCAAAGAGAATTCTAAAAGTTGCTTTTTTAACAATGACGAATTACAAAAAAGTTCTTCAGGTTCTGCATGCTTAATGTCTGAAGACAAATTGTTAAAAGCTTCAACTGCCTTGTTATAGAAATCATCAATTCTTGAAAACAAAATATCAGTATTTTTTGAAAAAATCACTGTTTTTTGAGCGATATATTCTAAAAAACTCTGTCTACTTTCTTCTAGAAATTTATTCGCAACATTTGGAATGATGTTTATTTTTTTAACCTGTTCTGTGGACAGTTGTGTCTCAACATCGAAGGTTCTGATACTATCTACTTCGTCT
>CAZRDG010000229.1:0-4503 GCA_964598775.1 uncultured Lacinutrix sp. | reverse complement strand
TTCTTTTTTTAACTGATGCTCTTACTTTCATCTTGTTAGTATCTATAAGTTATTCTTGCCTTAGATAAATCGTAAGGACTCATTTCTAATTTAACTTTATCTCCTGGTAATAGTTTAATATAATGCATACGCATTTTACCTGAGATGTGTGCAGTCACAATGTGACCATTTTCTAATTCTACACGAAACATAGCATTTGATAATGCCTCAATTATTGTTCCGTCTTGTTCTATTGCTGCTTGCTTTGCCATAGTATAGTCTAGGTTTTAGCCTTTTCTGTTTTTACCAGTTTTCATCAAGCCATCATAGTGCTTATTCAACAAGTATGAATTTACTTGCTGCATCGTATCAATTGCAACTCCAACCATAATTAGTAATGATGTACCACCAAAGAATAATGCCCAACCTTGTTGCACATTCATTAGCTTTACAATAAATGCAGGGAACACTGCAATCAAAGCCAAGAATATTGAACCTGGTAATGTTATTTGTGACATTATTTTATCTAGGTATTCTGATGTTTCGGTTCCTGGTCTAATGCCTGGAATAAAACCACCACTACGTTTTAAGTCGTCTGCCATTTTATTTGTCGGCACTGTAATTGCTGTATAGAAATACGTGAAAATGATAATCAATATTGCAAACACAACATTATACCATAAACCAAATATATCTGAGAATTCAGCTTGTAACCAGCCGCCAACTGTTGAATCTTTCATGAAATCCATACCTCCAATTAATCCAGGTACAAACATTATCGCTTGTGCAAAAATGATTGGCATTACACCTGAAGCATTTAACTTAAGAGGGATGTATTGTCTTGATCCGAATACGTTTTTCTCATAACCACCAGATTGAGTACGTCTAGCATATTGCACTGCTATCTTACGAACAGCCATTACCAACATTATTGATAAAAGAATGATCACAAACCAGATAACCAATTCAATAAGAATCATAATTAATCCTCCATTAGACTCAGTTACTCTCGCGGCATATTCTTGAATAAATGATTGTGGCAAAGTAGCAATAATACCTACCATAATTAATAATGAAATTCCATTACCAATACCTTTATCAGTAATCTTTTCACCAAGCCACATTGCAAAAATACAACCTGTTACTAAAATGACTATCGAAGAGAAATAAAACAATCCTCCTTGACCTAATAAAAATGCTTCTTGTGGAATTCCTAACGAAGGTAAACTTACTAAGTATCCTGGAGCTTGCACCAAACAGATTGCAATAGTTAACCAACGCGTAATCTGTGTGATTTTCTTTTGTCCGCTAGCTCCTTCTTTTTGTAGTTTTTGTAAATAAGGAATTGCGATTCCCATTAATTGAACTACAATTGACGCCGAAATATAAGGCATAATACCTAAAGCAAATACAGATGCGTTTGCAAATGCACCACCAGTAAAGGCGTTAAGTAAGCCTAGTAATCCTTGTTGAGTATTCTCATCAATTACGCCTAATTTACTTGCGTCAATACCAGGAAGAACAACTTGTGCTCCAAAACGATAAACTAAAAGCATTCCTAAAGTAAGAATGATTCTGTCTTTTAGTTCCGTTATTTTCCAAACATTTTTTAAAGTCTCTATAAATTTCATTGTCTAGTTGGGTTCTTATAAAGTTACAGCTTCTCCTCCAGCAGCTTCAATAGCAGCTTTAGCTGAAGCAGTAAATTTATGAGCTGTTACAGTTAATTTAGATTTTAATTCGCCACGTCCTAAAATTTTAACAAGGTCATTTTTACCTGTTAAACGAAGCGCTACCATTGTATCTAAATCAATTGAATCTTTAATTTTCTTTTCGTCGACCATTTGTTGTAAAGTATCTAAGTTAACACCTTGATATTCTTTACGGTTAATGTTTGTAAATCCAAACTTAGGTACACGTCTTTGAAGTGGCATTTGACCTCCTTCGAAACCAAGTTTTTTAGAATAACCTGAACGAGATTTTGCTCCTTTGTGACCACGAGTTGCCGTTCCACCTTTACCTGAACCTTGTCCACGTCCTACTCTTTTTCCTTGATTTTGTACAGAACCTTCTGCTGGTTGTAAATTACTTAAGTCCATTGTATCTTATTATTTTGTTTCTTCAACAGAAACTAAATGTTTAATTTTATTTACCATACCAAGGATATTTGGCGTGGCATTATGTTCTACAGTTTGTCCAATCTTTTTTAAACCAAGTGATTCTAAAATTAGCTTTTGGTTCTTAGTACGATTGATCGCACTTTTTTGCTTTGTTACTTTTATCTTAGCCATCGTATCCTTAATTATCCGTTAAATACTTTTTCTAAAGAAACTCCTCTATCCTTAGCAATTGTTTTTGCGTCTCTTAATTGTAATAAAGCATCAAAAGTAGCTTTTACCACGTTGTGAGGGTTAGATGAGCCTTGAGATTTTGATAATACATCATGTACTCCAACTGCTTCAAGCACTGTTCTTACAGCACCACCAGCAATTACTCCCGTACCAGGAGCTGCAGGAATGATGTTAACTCTTGCTCCACCATATTTTCCTTTTTGTTCGTGTGGTAATGTACTTTTGATTAGTGGAATACGAACTAAGTTTTTCTTAGCATCTTCAACCGCTTTTGCAATTGCACTAGCAACGTCTTTAGATTTTCCTAAACCATGTCCTACAACACCAGCTTCATCACCAACTACTACTATAGCTGAAAAACCGAATGCACGACCACCTTTTGTTACTTTGGTAACTCTTTGTACACCAACCAAACGATCTTTAAGATCTAATCCACTTGGTTTTACTAATTCTGCACTTTTATATTTTTGATACATAATTTCTTAGAATTTAAGTCCTGCTTCTCTAGCTCCTTCAGCTAATGATTTTACTCTACCATGATATAAATATCCACCTCTATCAAAAGAGATTGTTTCTACACCAGCTTTTATAGCCTTTTCGCCTAAAGCCTTACCTACTAAAGCAGCTTTTTCAGTTTTATTTCCTTTTGAAGCAGCAATATCTTTATCTCTTGAAGATGCAGCACTGATTGTTTTACCAGTTACATCATCAATTATTTGAGCATAAATTTCTTTATTGCTTCTAAAAACAGATAATCTTGGTCTTGCTTCTGTACCAGAAACAATCTTGCGAATTCTGTTTTTTATTCTCTGTCTTCTATCTTTCTTTGTTAATGCCATAACTAAATTATTAAGCTGATTTACCTGCTTTTCTTCTAATTTGTTCACCTACAAACTTAATCCCTTTTCCTTTGTAAGGTTCTGGTTTACGGAAGCCACGTATTTTTGCAGCAACTTGACCAACTAATTGTTTGTCGTATGATGTTAATTTTACTATTGGGTTTTTCCCTTTTTCTGAAATTGTTTCAACCTTAACTTCTGGAGCTAAGTCTAAAACAATATTGTGAGAAAACCCTAAAGCTAAATCTAATTTTTGTCCTTGATTGCTTGCTCTGTATCCTACACCAACTAATTCTAATTCTTTAGTCCATCCTTTAGATACACCCTCAATCATATTACGCATTAATGATCTGTATAAACCATGTTTTGCTTTTTGATCTTTAGTATCAGAAGAGCGAGTAACGTATACATTACCTTCTTCAACTTTGATTTCAACTGAATCATAGTTTTGAGTTAACTCTCCTAATTTACCTTTAACAGTCACAACATTATCTTTAATGTCTACTGTTACGCCTTCTGGAATGGCTACTGGATTATTTCCTATTCTTGACATTTCTTATCGGCTTTTTATTAGTAAACGTAACATAAAACTTCACCACCAACATTTTCTCTTTGAGCTTGTTTTGCTGTCATAACACCATGTGATGTTGAAACGATAGCAATACCAAGACCATTAAGAATACGAGGAAGCTCGTCTGAACCAGCATACTTACGTAGACCAGGTTTACTTATTCTTTGAATTTTCTTGATTACAGGTTCTTTTGTTTCCTTAGTATATTTTAAGGCTATTTTAATAGTACCTTGTACTGAAGAATCGTCAAACTTGTAACTTAAAATATATCCTTGTTCGAATAATATTTTAGTGATTTCTTTCTTTAAATTAGATGCAGGAATTTCTACCACTCTGTGGTTAGCACGCACTGCGTTTCTAATTCTTGTTAAATAATCCGCAATTGGATCTGTATTCATATCTATTAATTTGCGGTAGTGGTTTTCGAATTTTATACCGAACCTAATACCAATTTATAATTCTTTTTTGTTTACCAGCTTGCTTTCTTAACACCTGGGATTAACCCTTGATTTGCCATTTCACGAAATGTAACACGTGAAATTCCAAAAGTTCTCATGTAACCTCTAGGTCTTCCTGTTAATTTGCAACGGTTGTGCATACGAACTGGAGAAGCATTTTTTGGTAACTTTTGTAATGCTTCATAATCTCCAGCTTCCTTTAAAGCTTTACGTTTTTCAGCATACTTAGCTACTGTTTTAGCTCTTTTTACCTCGCGGGCTTTCATTGATTCTTTAGCCATATCTTAGTTCTTTTGAAAAGGTAA
>CAZRDG010000228.1:0-4513 GCA_964598775.1 uncultured Lacinutrix sp. | reverse complement strand
TTCTTTCTATGAAAGCTACCACCAAAGTGCGTTTTATAAGGTGTTTTGTCTTTTGAAAAGCGAACATCACGATAAATTCTAAATAGTTTTAATTTATCTACTTCATCGTGTTTGTTGAGATTATTATAAATCTCATTATAAACTTTTTTTACTTCCGCTTCAATTTTTTTAAACTCACTTTTGTGATCAGTAAACCACTCTCTATTATTGTTCTTTTCTAGTTTATTAAAAAAATCAAAAGCACTTTTTGGAACTATGGCACTCATCGTCATTATTTTGTTTCAAATTACAAAAAGTAATCTACTCTTCAAACTCTATTTTATTGAGAATTAATCCTGAAGCCGGAGCAATGTAATCCATAACTTCAGTACTTTCTGGTAAGAGGCTATTCTTGATATAATCTAAGGAGATTTCGCCACGACCTAATTTAATTAAGGCACCCATCATTAGTCGTATTTGGTTTCTGCCAAAACCTTTACCAACAATTCTCAAAACATACGTTTTTTCCGGAAAAAAGCTTGCTGTGTATAAGTTATTCTCTTTCAGTTCACAAACGTCAATAGTTCTGTTATATAATCCTTCATTGGACACACGATAACAATACGTTTTGAAATTATGCTTACCTTCAAATAACTTAGCGCCTTGCTTCATTAGCTCGATCTCTAAGTCATCAAGAATGGTCGTTAAAATTGATGCACAAAATGGATGGCATTTTTCTCCATAAGTAAAGAGATAAATGTATTCTTTAGTTTTTGAGCTGTTAATAATGTTGAAATCTTCACTAACTTCTTCAATAGATAAAGCTCTAATATCTTGAGGTAAGTTCTTATTGAACAAGTTTAAAAATTCAGTTTCATCTTCAATTTTATGATGAAGAAATAATTCAAAAGCGGCTTCGTTGGCAGACACCATAGCGTCTGTACGACCTGCTGCAAGGGTTTTAAAATATTTGTCATCAAGAATGTAATTGAAAGTACGATCAATCATTAGATGCAATGTTTTCACTTTTGGTTGTTTTTGCCAACCATGAAAACGATAACCTAAATATTGAATTTTAATGAGGTAAAAATACTTTGTGATAAACATTAGTGCAAGAACGTTATTTTAAAAAATACTTCAAAATATTAGTGTCTTGATTTTAGAACATCAACAATGTCATTGAGTTTATAACCCTTGGCTTGTAACAATATTAAATAATGAAATAGTAAATCGGCACTTTCATCTAGGAATAATTGTTCGTTATTATCTTTTGCTTCAATTACAACTTCAACGGCCTCCTCTCCTACTTTTTGAGCTATTTTATTAATGCCTTTCTTGAACAAAGAAGCAACGTAACTATCATCTTCAGAAGAATTATCTTTTCGGTCTTGAATCACGCTTTCAAGTTCTGATAAAAATCCAAAGGTTAGACTATTATTCTCTTCCCAACAGGTATCAGTCCCTTTGTGGCATGTTGGACCTTTAGGATTAACTCTAATTAAAAGCGTATCCTTATCGCAATCGTTTTTAATGGATACAAGATTTAAAATGTTGCCGCTTTCTTCTCCTTTCATCCATAAGCGTTGTTTACTTCGACTGTAAAAAGTTACTTTTTTAGTGGCTTTTGTTTGCTCTAAAGCTTCAGCGTTCATATAACCAAGCATAAGTACCGTTTTGGTTTCTGCATCTTGGATGATTGCAGGTATCAGGCCTTCAGAATTATATTTTATTTCCATTATATTCTTACTTCTATATTATTACTTTTTAATTCTTTTTTTAATTCTTTAATTGGAATTTCACCAAAATGAAACACACTAGCTGCCAAGGCAGCATCAGCTTTACCTTCAATAAAGACATCAACAAAATGTTGTTTTGTACCTGCACCTCCAGATGCAATTATTGGAATATTAACGATACTTGATAATTTACCCAGAGCTTCATTAGCAAAGCCGTTTTTAGTACCATCATGATTCATTGAGGTAAATAAAATTTCGCCTGCTCCTCGTTGCTCCACTTCCTTAGCCCAATCAAATAATTTTATCTCTGTTGGAATAGTTCCTCCGGCTAAATGAACAAACCAATCATTGTCAATTTGTTTAGCATCAATAGCTACAACAATACATTGAGATCCAAATTTATTGGATAACTTATTGATTAATCCTGGATTTTTAACTGCAGATGAATTAATTGATATTTTATCTGCTCCATGCTTAAGCAATGCGTCAACATCTTCAACAGATGAAATACCACCTCCAACTGTAAATGGAATATTTACTTGCTCTGCGACTCTTAATACCATTTCAAGAGTAGTTGCTCTTGCTTCAAGAGTTGCCGATATATCCAGAAACACGAGTTCGTCTGCTCCCTCTAAAGCATATTGTTTGGCCAGTTCAACAGGATCACCAGCATCAATAAGATTTACAAAATTGACACCTTTAACAGTCCTACCGTTTTTAATATCCAAACAAGGAACAATCCGTTTTGATAGCATTTTATTTTTTATTTAAACGTTTCTAATTCTCTAAGACTAATACGACCTTCATACAGTGCTTTTCCTATGATTGCTCCTTCACACCCTAAATCTTCAAGTTTGTTGATATCTTCAATTGTTGTGATGCCTCCAGAAGCAATGAGCTTTACATCTTTTGCCTCTTGTAATATTTGTTTATAAAGTTCAAAAGAAGGGCCTTCAAGCATACCATCTTTAGCAATATCAGTACAAATCACATATTTGACGCCTTTTGCTCGATATCCTTTTATAAAAGGAATCACTTGCAATTGACTTTCCTCTTGCCAACCGCTAATCGCTATATTCTCATTATTACAATCGGCACCCAAAATAATTTTAGAACTACCATATTTTTCAATCCAACCTTCAAAAGTATCAGCATCTTTTACAGCAATACTTCCTCCTGTTATTTGTTTGGCACCAGAATTAAATGCGATGTGTAAATCTTCGTTTGACTTTAGTCCACCTCCAAAATCTATTTTTAAAGACGTTTTTGATGCGATCTGCTCAAGAACCTTATAGTTCACTATATGGTTGGCTTTTGCACCATCTAAATCCACCAAATGCAAATATTCTACACCAACCGATTCAAATCGCTTAGCAACTTCTATTGGATTTTCGTTATACACTTTTTTAGTATCATAATCACCTTTTGTAAGTCTTACACACTTTCCATCTATGATATCTATCGCTGGAATTATTCTCATATTATAAGTTTAAAAAATTCTTCAAAATTTGTTCACCTGTACTACTACTCTTTTCAGGGTGAAATTGAACACCATAAAAATTATCTTTTTGCAATGCTGAAGCATAATCAATTTCATAATGTGTTGTAGCGATGGCTTCATTGCATTGTTCTGCATAATAACTATGCACCAAATACATGTACTCGCCTGCCGTAATATTATTAAACAGGCTGGATTTTAAATTTAAAATGGTATTCCATCCCATTTGAGGTACTTTAACAGTATTTGTAAATTTTTTAACGTCGACATCAAAAATACCTAAACCTTTAGTATTACTTTCTTCTGTATGTTTACACATAAGTTGCATTCCCAAACAAATGCCCAGCACAGGTTGCTTTAACCTTGGTATTAGTTGATCCAAGCCAGATTCTTTAAGCATTGTCATGGCATGACCAGCCTCACCTACTCCTGGGAATATGACTCTGTCAGCTTGTTTTATGATGTCAGCATTATTCGTTAATAAGGCTTCAAAACCCAAACGCTTAAAAGCAAATTGAATGCTTTTAATATTACCTGCTCCATAATCAATTATTGCAATTTTCATTATAGCATACCTTTTGTTGATGGTAAAATCATTTTATCTAAATCGCGTTTAACTGCCATTTTCATTGCTTTTGCAAAAGCTTTAAAAATCGCCTCTATTTTATGGTGTTCATTGGTGCCATTAGCTAGTATATTCAAATTACATTTAGCTCCATCTGTAAACGATTTAAAGAAATGCATAAACATCTCAGTTGGCATTTTACCTATCATTTCACGCTTAAATTCAGTTTCCCAAACCAACCAGTTACGTCCACCAAAATCAATCGCTACTTGCGCTAAACAATCGTCCATTGGAAGGCAAAATCCGTAACGTTCAATACCTAATTTATTACCTAAAACCTGATTAAACAATTCTCCTAAAGCAATAGCTGTATCTTCTATAGTATGGTGCTCGTCAACTTCTAAATCGCCATCAACCTTTATATCTAAATCCATTTGTCCATGACGTGAAATTTGATCTAACATATGATCAAAAAAGGCAATTCCTGTATCAATGTTGCTTTTCCCTGTACCATCAAGATTTAGTGAGATATCTATTTTGGTTTCGTTTGTATTTCTAGTGATGCTACCAGTTCTTTCTTTAGCTTTTAAAAACCTGTAGATTTCTTTCCAATCATTAGTTTCAAGAGCTATATAATTATTCAACTCTTCTCTTTTGACTGTAATTTCATTGGTGCCAAGATTTGTATTATCATTAATATAAATCCCTTTGGCATTAAGATTTTTTGCCAATTCG
>CAZRDG010000227.1:0-4532 GCA_964598775.1 uncultured Lacinutrix sp. | reverse complement strand
CTAAATTTACTTTTAGGACCTTCATTATCACTTTCTTCAATTTCTAAATTGCCTTTGAATGCTGGCAGAAATGAAGCAATAAACGTAGGCAATGCCATACAAACAAACGAAGGCAATAATAAATAACCTACAAGGTGCCCTGTACTTACTTTATTCCCAATCCACAACATAGTAGTAGTTACATCTCCAATTGGTGACCAGGCTCCACCAGCGTTCGCAGCAATAATGATTAAACCTGCATACCAAATACGTACATCTCTGTCTTTGACTATTTTTTGCAATATTGAAATTAATACTATTGTAGCCGTTAGGTTGTCAATTATGGCAGAAAGAATAAATGCTAATATTGAAAATATCCAAAGGATTTTAGTTTTCTTCTTAGTTTTAATAAAGCTCTTTATTGTGGCAAAACCATCAAAATAATCAATGATTTCAACAATAGTCATTGCTCCTAATAGGAATACTAAAATTTCAGCAGTTTTTCCAAGGTGATGAAGTAAGGTTTCTTCCATTAAATGCATCCTACTTTCATGTCCCATTGATGCATAGTCATCAACTAAACCATGTTTTGCAGAATCAAACCATTCTGGAAAGGCATCTATACCTAAAGAAATAAGTGCCCAACTAATGGCCATCATGACCAAAGCCGGAATAAGTTTATCTATTTTTAAATTATGTTCAAGTGTTATGGCCAAATAGCCAACTACGAATACAATGATGATTGCTGCTTCCATGTGAGGTTAGTTTTAAAATTATACAAGTTCACTTAATGCTAAAGTGAAAGCGGTTTTACTTAGCTCTGTTTTATGATGATTTTGATTATATATATTTTGAATTGCCGACTTAATAACGTTGGAGGTGTCCTCAAAAATAGCTTCATCTGTCATTTCAACTCGACGCTCCATAAAATAGGCAAACACTCTGGCCATTCCACAATTAGAAATAAAATCTGGAATAAGACTAACTTTATTATCGGTGAATTCCATAATTGGTCCAAAGAAAATTTCTTTATCTGCAAAAGGAACATTTGCACCACAAGAAATAACTTCCAAACCACTTTGAATCATTCTATCAATTTGCTGTTTGGTAATTAATCGTGAAGCCGCACAAGGCGCAAAAACTTCAGTTTCTAGGGACCAAATTCTTTGATTGATCTCATCGAAAGGAATTAAATTATCACTTTCTAGCGTATTTCCTGTTTTTTCAAGAAACAAGTTAGTTATTTCTTCAAAAGTAAATCCATTTTCATTAATTAATCCACCAACCGCATCAATGATGCCGACCACCTTAGCACCCATTTGAGCCAAATAAAAGGCTGCTGCTGCACCAACATTGCCAAATCCCTGAACTACTGCTCGTTTGCCAACAACACTACCTCCATAAATATCATAGTAATGTTTTACGGCTTCAGCAACACCAAATCCAGTAATCATATCAGCAACAGTAAATTTTCTAGAAACATCTGGAGAATAACCTTGATTTTCAATCACTTTAATTACACCTTGACGCAATTGACCAATACGATTTATTTTATCCGCTTCTGTTGGTTTGAAATGCCCATTAAAAACCCCTTCCTGAGGGTGCCACACACCAGATTCTTCAGTTATCGGAATAACTTCATGAATTTCATCAACATTTAAATCTCCTCCTGTTCCATAATAACTTTTCAATAAAGGTGAAACAGCTTTATACCAACGTTCTAAGACGCCTTTTTTTCGTGGATCCTTCGGGTCAAAATTAATACCTGATTTTGCACCTCCAATTGCAGGTCCAGAAACGGTAAACTTAATTTCCATGGTTTTTGCTAAAGACAATACTTCATTCATGTCAAGCCCTTTTCTCATTCTAGTTCCTCCTCCAGCAGCTCCACCACGCAGTGAATTTATCACTGTCCATCCTTCAGCTTCAGTTTCAGGATCTTTCCAATTAAATACTATTTCAGGCTCTTTATTTTCGTACTTCTGAAGTAATTCTTTCATATAAAATGTGACTAGATAATGTCTCTAACAAATATAAAAAACTAAATATGTTTTACTTTAAAATAAAGATAAAATTAAGGATAATAGATTTGACCTGAGCTGTGGTCTTTTTTTGCACCTGTCACACTTCTTAAACAGTTTATTTCACCTCTTAGTTTTAAGACACCAAGCAAACCAAATATCAATGCCTCTTTAAATTCAATTAAATTTTTGTTGGGTATAACAATTTTATTGTTTGTGAATGTTTTGAGGCGCTCGATTAAAAACGAATTATATACTCCTCCTCCTGTTATCAGAATAGACGCATCATCTTTTTTACCTATTTCTCTTGAAATTTGAAAAGCACAATGCTCAACGAAAGTTCTTAAAATATCTTCAACACTTAAGTTATAATTATCAATAATTGGAAAAACAATATCTCTAACCCATTCCAAACCAAGAGATTTTGGCGGGTTTAAATTATAGAAATCTAGACCGTTTAATTCTGATAATAATTCAGGGTTCATTTTCCCAATTGAAGCTATTTTGCCGCTATCATCAAAATCATATCCTAATTTTGAAACATAACGATTTAAAACAATATTAACTGGACAAATGTCATATGCAATTCTTGTTGAATTTGTTTTAGTTGAAACGTTGGCAAAACCACCTAAATTTAAACAAAAGTCATAATCTGAAAATAATAACTCATCTCCAATTGGAACTAAAGGAGCTCCTTGACCACCAAATTCAACATCTTGAACTCTAAAATCGCAAACCACTGTATTCTCAACTAAGTTGCTAAGTTTTTTAAGGTTACCGATTTGATAAGTTAATCTATTTTCAGGTTGATGAAGTGCTGTATGACCATGTGAACATACCGCGTCCATGTCAGAAATACAATTTCTATAAACAAAATCATTAATAATTGAGGCCAAATACGATGTGTAGTTTTCATCTATTTCATTCAAGTCTTCAATAGAATTTGACACCAAATTTTTAAGTATTTGATTCCATTCATTAGAGTAAGCAATAGTTTCTGCTTCAATAATGCTGAAATTCCATTTATCTTCAAAATTAAATTCAATATATGCTAAGTCCAATCCATCTAATGACGTACCAGACATAACGCCTACAACTTTATATTTTGATTTTATCATATGTTGTAAAAATATGTATTGTTATTGAAAAAAATGCAATAAAGCTATATCTTTGCATACAATTTTTATCAATTAATCAATACAGCATACCAATGGATTTTAACCTTACCGAAGAACATATAATGGTTCGTGACGCAGCAAGAGACTTTGCTCAATCCGAATTGATTCCAGGTGTAATAGAACGTGACGAAAAACAACAATTCCCAAAGGAGTTAGTGAGAAAAATGGGAGAACTTGGTTTTATGGGAATCATGGTAAGCCCAAAATATGGAGGAAGTGGCATGGATGCAATCTCTTATGTGCTTATTATGGAAGAGTTGTCAAAGATTGATGCCTCTGCTTCAGTAATAGTTTCTGTAAACAATTCTTTAGTCTGCTATGGTTTAGAAGCTTATGGTAATGAAGAACAAAAACAAAAATACTTAACCAAATTAGCGACTGGTGAATTTGTGGGTGCTTTTTGTTTAAGTGAACCAGAGGCAGGAAGCGATGCAACTTCACAAAAAACTACTGCTATTGATAAAGGTGATCATTATTTATTGAATGGAACAAAAAATTGGATTACAAATGGTGGTAGAGCAGATGTTTATTTGGTGATTGCTCAAACTGATAAAGATAAAGGCCATAGAGGCATTAATGCATTTATCATTGAAAAAGGAATGGAAGGGTTTGATATTGGTCCAAAAGAAGATAAATTAGGAATTAGAGGAAGCGATACACATACACTACAATTTAATGATGTTAAAGTCCCAAAGGAAAATAGAATTGGTGAAGATGGCTTCGGATTTAAGTTTGCAATGAAAACCCTATCAGGTGGGCGTATTGGCATTGCTTCACAAGCATTAGGAATTGCTTCTGGAGCTTATGAATTGGCATTGAATTACTCTAAAGTTCGTAAGGCATTTGGAACAGAAATTTGTAATCATCAAGCTATTGCATTTAAGCTTGCAGATATGGCTACAGAAATAGAAGCCGCAAGAATGTTAGTTATGAAGGCTGCTTGGGACAAAGACCAAGGTAACAACTATGACATGTCTAGTGCTATGGCAAAACTTTATGCATCTCAGGTAGCAATGACTCATACTGTTGAAGCAGTTCAAATTCACGGCGGGAACGGTTTTGTAAAAGAGTATCATGTTGAACGACTAATGCGTGATGCAAAAATTACTCAGATTTATGAAGGTACTTCTGAAATACAAAAAATTGTTATTTCTAGAGGTATCATTAAAGAATAAAAGATTCATTTTATCAAAGACGATAATTGATAAACTCAACTTTTTTAGTTGAGTTTTTTTATTGCATAAATTGGGATACTACTATTTTTTCAAATACTAATCTGACAAATTCGGTAAGTTTAGAACAAAAAAACCCTTACTATATTTAGTAAGGGTTTAATAAATACTAACGCTAAGTT
>CAZRDG010000226.1:0-4554 GCA_964598775.1 uncultured Lacinutrix sp. | reverse complement strand
AAAGTATATATCCCATTTGAAACTGGCTTTCAAGTGGGATTTTTAATTGATAGAAATGGCTACTACTAGCCCTTCATTTGCTCGTATATTAAAAACAGTTTCGTCTTCAAAAATGAGATACTGACCTTTTATACCAACCAATTTCCCTTCGTATTCATGAGCTTTCACTAAGTTTAAACTTGATGGTTTTTTTGGATATTGAAGTACAGGAAACTCCAAATTGGTTTCTGTATTGCTTGCTATGTAATAATCCATAGCTTCATCAGGAATATAGCTTTTAAGTCGTTCGCGCCAATCTACAAGATTTTCATCAACCACATCATTTTTTAGCATGCTTCGCCAATTGGTTTTGTCTGCCACATGGTCTTTTAATGCAACTTCCGTAATTCCAGCCAAGTAACGATTTGGTACCTCAACAATTTCAATGGCTTCATGAGCACCTTGGTCTATCCATCGTGTGGGTACTTGACTTTTTCTAGTGACACCAACCTTTACATTACTTGAATTTGCCAAGTACACAATATGTGGTTGCAATTGCACTTTTTTCTCATATTCTAAATCTCTATCTTCTTTATCTAAATGCGCAGTACTTAATTCTGGGCGCATAATCCAATCTGCAGCTTGAGGAATTTCAAAAAAACAGCTTCTACAAAAACCTTGTCTATAAATTGGATTATCTAATTTACAATTCAAACATTCATACTTTACAAAACTGATTTTTAGCGTTTTATTTAGCAATTGATTCATGTTTATAAAATCCGTTTCAAACACTAAATAATACTGAATTGGACTGCTGAATTCAGTTTCCATTTTTGTTAAGGTTCCTTGATACTGCATAAAAAGATTTTTCCTATTTTAGACATCGTAAAGATAACCAATATATGCCAATTCCTTTAGTCAATTCTGTTGCTTCGTGGTTTTTAAAAAAACGTTTTCATCAAATAGAATTGTTTTTAAAATATCCTAATGAGGTTCAGAATGAGTTGTTACTTCAGCTCATTGATATGGCTAAAGACACTCAAATTGGTAAACAATATGACTTTGCTTCCATAAATAATTATAACGATTTTGTGGAGCGTGTTCCAGTATCATGTTATGAAGATTATCAGAATCTTATTGAAAAATCGAGACAAGGCGAACACAATATCTTTTGGCCAACTCCTATAAAGTGGTTTGCCAAATCAAGCGGAACAACCAATGCTAAAAGCAAGTTTATTCCAGTGAGTGAAGAGTCGTTAGAAGATTGCCATTATGCAGCTAGTAAAGATTTGTTGTGTATGTATTTAAACAATAACGAAGGTTCTCAATTGTTTACGGGAAAGAGTTTACGCCTTGGTGGAAGCAAGGAATTATATAGAGAAAACGGAACTGTTTTTGGCGATTTGTCTGCTATTCTGATTGACAATATGCCTTTTTGGGCAGAGTTTAGTAGTACACCTAGCAGTAAAGTTTCTCTGATGAGTGATTGGGAATATAAAATGCAAGCCATAGTTGATGAAACCATAAATGAAAATGTAACCAGTTTGGCTGGTGTACCATCGTGGATGTTGGTTTTACTCAATAATGTGTTGGAGACAACTGAAAAATCTTCCTTGTTTGATGTTTGGCCAAATTTAGAGGTTTATTTTCATGGTGGCGTGAGTTTCTTGCCTTATGTAGATCAGTATAAGAGTATTCTCCCTAAAAAAGATTTTAGATATTACGAAATCTATAATGCTTCTGAAGGCTTTTTTGCTATTCAAGATCAAAACAATTCAAGTGAATTATTATTGATGCTAGATTATGGTATTTTTTATGAGTTTATTGATATGTCCACCTATGGCTCACAAAACCCAAAAGTGATTCCATTATCAGGTGTTGAGTTAGATACCAATTATGCCGTTTTAATTACAACGAATGCTGGATTATGGCGTTATAAAATTGGTGATACAGTAAGATTTACCTCTTTAAATCCGTATCGTATAAAAGTATCTGGACGAACAAAGCATCATATTAATGTATTTGGCGAAGAACTTATTATTGAAAACGCTGAAGATGCCCTTAAAAAAGTATGTAAAAAAACAGGTTCGGAAATAGTAGATTATACAGCTGCACCTATTTTTATGAAAGGCAAAGAAAAAGGAGCACACGAATGGCTGATAGAATTTAAAACACCTCCAAAAAACCTAGATTATTTTAATGAGTTGTTTGACAATGCTTTAAAATCTTTAAACTCAGATTATGAAGCGAAGCGTTATAATAACATGACCTTAAACAAACCTAAGATACAAATCGCCAGACCACAACTCTTTTACGATTGGCTCAAGCAGAACAACAAATTGGGTGGCCAACACAAAGTACCAAGACTCTCTAATACCAGAGATTATATCGAAGAGTTGATGAGTTTGAATTCTTAATTAAACCTTACCATTTACCGAAGAAACTGGAACCTACTTTTATTTAAACGAGTTAAATTTCAGTTTTATCTAATAATCAAATCTTCTATCATAATAATGTTACTTTTACAACAGAAAACAAAGACATAAAAAAACTGATATAGCAAATATCAAGATTAATCCAAAATAAAAAACCACTCTAAATTAGAGTGGTTTTTTATTTTTATAGCAGTTCCTTTTAGGACACTGCTTTTAGTTTTTTGAGTCGTATTCTTGTTAGTTTTGCTTCAGCATAAGACTTAGTAACATTCAATTTATCTTCATCTGTACTTGGCAAATTAAACATAGCATCTGTTAAGATTTCCTCGCATAACGAACGCAAGCCTCTAGCTCCTAACTTATACTCTATGGCTTTCTCTACGATAAAATCTAAAGCACCATCAGTAATAGTTAATTCAATATCATCCATTGCAAACAACTTTACATACTGTTTCATAATGGCATTTTTAGGCTCTGTAAGAATCGCTCTAAGTGTATCTGCATCTAAAGGATTCATATAAGTTAACACAGGCAAACGACCAATAATCTCTGGAATCAAGCCGAAATCTTTTAGGTCTTTTGGCGTGATGTATTGCAAAATATTATCAACATCAATTGCATCTTCGTCCTGTGAGGCTTTATAGCCAATGGCTGTCATATTCAACCGTTTTGAGATATGACGCTCAATGCCATCAAAAGCTCCTCCAGCAATGAACAAAATGTTTTCAGTGTTGACCTCAATAAATTTTTGGTCTGGATGTTTACGTCCTCCTTTTGGTGGAACATTTACTGTTGTCCCTTCAAGCAGTTTTAGTAATGCTTGCTGAACGCCTTCACCAGAAACATCTCTAGTAATGGATGGATTGTCACTTTTACGAGCAATTTTATCTATTTCATCAATAAATACAATACCTCGTTCTGCTTTTTCTAAGTTATAATCTGCTGCTTGTAATAAACGTGTTAAAATACTTTCAACGTCTTCACCAACATATCCAGCTTCAGTTAATACAGTGGCATCAACAATAGCCAAAGGCACATTAAGCATTCTAGCAATGGTTTTTGCCATTAAGGTTTTTCCTGTTCCTGTTTGACCAACCATGATGATGTTACTTTTTTGAATCTCAATATCATCATCAGTTGATGTTTGTAACAATCGTTTGTAGTGATTATAAACTGCCACAGACATCACACGTTTGGTGTGCTCCTGGCCAATAATATATTCGTCTAAGAAATTCTTGATTTGCAGAGGTTTTTTCAGCATTAATTCAGCTGAAAGTTCACTGCTATCAATTTGTTTAGATTCTTCAATAACAATACCATGTGCTTGCTCAATGCAACGATCACAAATGTGTGCATCTAATCCAGCAATCAATAAATTGGTTTCAGGCTTTTTCCTACCACAAAACGAACATTCTAATTCTTCCTTCGCCATAAACTAGTTTTAATTACGCGATAGAATTTCATCTATCATTCCGTATTCAAGAGCTTTATCAGACTTCATCCAATAATCACGATCACTGTCCGCATAAACTTTGTCGTAATCTTGCCCTGAATGTTTACTTATAATTTTATATAACTCTTCTTTGAGTATTAATATTTCACGAGCAGTAATTTCAATATCACTTGCTTGTCCTTGTGCTCCTCCTAATGGTTGGTGAATCATGACACGTGAATGCGTTAATCCACTTCGCTTCCCTTTTGCTCCAGCACATAATAATACAGCTCCCATTGAAGCCGCCATTCCTGTACAAATAGTTGCTACATCTGGCTTAATCAATTGCATCGTATCATAAATACCCAAACCTGCATAAACACTTCCTCCTGGAGAGTTGATATAAATTTGAATATCCTTAGATGAATCTGTACTCTCTAAGAATAATAACTGCGCTTGAATAATATTAGCAACCTGATCATTGATACCTGTTCCCATGAAAATGATTCTGTCCATCATTAATCTTGAGAACACATCAAAAATAGCGATGTTCATTTGACGCTCTTCAATAATATTTGGTGTCAAGTTGGTTGGGTACATACTACTTATGATTTTATTGTAGTAAGTACTGCTAATTCCTTGATCTTTTATTGCAAATTTTTCGAATTCTTTTCCGTAATCCATATTTGTTTTTTGATATAATGTTTA
>CAZRDG010000225.1:0-4613 GCA_964598775.1 uncultured Lacinutrix sp. | reverse complement strand
TATCCAGCTCACTGGTTTAACTCCTGAAGCTCACAAAAAAATTGAGCAACTCTCAAAGGGTTATAGGCAGCGCGTTGGCTTGGCTTGTGCTTTATTGCATGATCCAGATGTGTTGATTCTTGACGAACCAACTACAGGTTTAGATCCAAACCAGTTGGTTGAAATCCGTTCACTGATAAAAACCATTGGCCAAGAAAAAACAGTGTTTTTGTCTACGCATATCATGCAAGAAGTTGAAGCCATGTGTGACAGAGTAATCATTATTAATAAAGGTGAAATTGTTGCCGACAAAAAACTTAAAGAACTTCGTGAGGGAAAAGATCAGATTGTTATTGTAGAATTTGATTTTAGAGTTGAAGATGCCTTTTTAAAGAAATTACCAAAAGCAAAAAGTGTTGTAAATACACATGATTTTGTTTACGAAATCACGTTTGCAACTCAAGACGATATGCGCTCTCATGTGTTTGATTTTGCACATGACAACCAATTGAAAATTTTACAATTGAACCAGAAAAATGCAAGCTTGGAAAGTTTGTTTAGAGAGTTAACGAGTTAGTCAAAAATAAGCGCTCCAGTATAAAACTGCTCGACATCAACCGTTGGTGGCTGGTTTACCGAAATTAGGTTTCCTGTACCACGCAATTCACCAGATAGAGAAACTTGTGGATTGACAATCATATCGTTACTACCTCTGTGAAACACCTCAATAGCTTGAGCAATTAAGTCTTTACCTTCAAAACGTCCTGCTCCAGAATAGAAGCCAACGGACAAATTATTTACAGTTCCAGATAAATAGAATGACGAAATATTATTGGCAATCACAGTTAATTTATCGCCTTGAATTTGCAGTCTGAAATCACCAATCGTGAAGTTTCCTGGCGCAGTAAAGTCTTCAGAAACTAAATTCAGTTCTGGAAAAGTAAGAACTCCGTCTGAAGACACTTCATACTGCGAAGAATTTCTTATACTTTTTAAAGTAGGTGTTGTTACAAACACCTTGGTTATGCCATATTCTCGCACATAATTACAAGAATTGAAATCTGTGAGTTGCAATTCATTCTCAACAACCATTGCTAAAACATCATTGATTAAGTTTTCTCCAGTTTCAATAATGACCTTATATTCTGTTCCTTCCTTTACAATAAGTTCTATATCGCGATTAACTAAAATACGTTCAAAGGAAGTTACCGCAATTTCTTGCTGTATAAGATTCCCTTCTGTTTGAAAACAATCAGAAGCATCTTCGCTATTGCAGGCAACAATGATCATTAAACTTAGTATGTATATTATTTTTTTCATCATTTTGTCATTCTACGCTACGACGCAGAATCTATTTCTTTTAGGATTCCCCATCCAGTGCGTAATGACCAGCGTTTATAATCTAATACCAATTCCTAATTCTACAGCTTCAGCTTTTGCAGAATGGGATTTTAAGGTTAAGGCGGCAAACCATTTGTCTCCAAAATAGCGTTTCAAACCAATACGTTGATACGTTCTTCCTTCAAAATCAAAAGGATAATAAGCGTAAAAACCAAACTGTGAAACAATAGATAATTTATTGATAAACAACTCATGACCAACAAATACGCCTAAACGTTTATAATCCGTATCTGCATTTACATTATTTTCAGGAAATCCTACAGACTGATAGTAAATCAATTCCTTTAAAAAGTTTGAAAAAAAGGCATCGACTCCAACTTGAATCGCACTTTTTCTATTCAATCGTTTATCAGCATAAGCAGACAAAACAAAAAACGGAAATTGACCACTGCCAATCACATCACTTTCATTCACTCCGCCTCTTAAAACAAAATTATACTTTATTGGTTCTTTGTATGGTTCGTCATCACTTAAGTCATATCGATATTCTAAATCTTCATCATCAAAATTATAAGTTAAACCCACGTTAATGGTCAATGAATTAACACTTGTATTTGGTGCTTTTACATTGGCATTGGAATAGTGCAAGAGAGACAATCCTGCTTGAAATCCAAACTTATCAAAAAGGCGTTCCTTTTTATAGTTAATCATCGCATACGTACTACTCATTAAGGCACTTCCAAATGCTATGTTTTTATGATTAGTTTCTTTATCATAAGGATTAGTAGTGTAAGCCAAGCCTTGACCTATACGTAACATTAAGTTTCTATTAAAAAAATAGAAATTATAATGACCATATAAAGCATAATTATTACCAAGGACTTCGTTTTTTAAATTTTGATAACTAAACGATATACCATAATCTGGATAGTTATAACGTTGTTCCCAAGAATTTAGGCCGAAGGTTTTTTTGTTCCAACTAATGATAACACCTTCTGGATGTCCAGTAATTAAGTGTAAAATATCATCGTTGTGAAGAAGAATGTTCCCAGAAAAATAATTAAGATCTAAACTAGAAAATGTAGATAAATTTTGTTCTTGAGCAAAGCCAAAAAGTTGGAAACCAACAGTAAGTAAAAGCAAAAATCTCCTCATAATTGATGGTAAATATAGGGAAATAAAACAATGCTAAAATACCTGAGAAGCGATGGTTTTTATATTATCACTTTTTCCCATAGAATAATAGTGTAATACAGGAATTCCAGCCTTCTGTAGTTCTTTTGATTGCTTTATGCACCATTCAATACCAACTTGTTTCACTGACGCATTATCCTTGCATTTAACAATTTCAATAATTAAATCTTCAGGTAAATCTACATGAAAGCGATGCGGAATTAAATTGAGTTGCTTTTTTGTTGCTATAGGTTTTAATCCTGGAATGATTGGCACTGTAATGTCTGCTTTTCTACATTTATTTACAAAATCAAAATACTTCTGATTGTCAAAAAACATCTGAGTCACGATGTACTCTGCTCCATTTTTAATTTTCTTTTTCAGGAAATGAATATCACTATCTAAACTAGGTGCCTCCATATGCTTCTCAGGATAAGCAGCTACACCAATACAGAAATTAGTAGCCGATGAGTTAAGCAGTTCTTCATCTAAATAATTACCTTTATTGAGGTCCTGAATTTGTGCCACCAAATCACCAGCATAAGCATGGCCTTCACGCTCTGGTTTGAAATAGGTTTCACTTTTTACAGCATCACCACGTAAAGCCATCACATTCTGAATGCCCAAAAAATCTAAATCAATTAAGAAGTTTTCTGTGTCTTCTTTATTAAAACCACCACACAAAATATGAGGTATTGCATCTACTCCATATTTGTTTTGAATCGCCGCACAAATACCAACGGTTCCTGGTCGCTTTTTAACCACTTGCTTTTTAAGCAAACCATTATCAAGCTCTTTAAACACATATTCTTCACGATGGTAAGTCACATCAATAAAAGGTGGTTTAAACTCCATTAAAGGATCAATATTGTCAAATATTGATTTGATGTGCTGTCCTTTTAAAGGTGGTAAAATCTCAAATGAAAACTGTGTGTTTCCATTGGCTTTTTTTATGTGTTCAGTTACTTTCATAGGTCTCATAAATCCGCACAAAGTGGATTTCAATTACTAGTTATAAGGTTAATAAATATGCTGTTAGTAATGCAAATGTTGCTAACAGCACTATTTGCATTACAAACCTTAATTCCATTCGATACTTTTTCATGTCTTTTCCTTCTTTTAAATCTTACACAAGATTATAGCTTTCAAATATCTAAACGATTAGTTAATTTCAAACAAATTGTTAAGTTTCTGCGATGTTAGGATTTAACCATTTTAATGCTTCATCTACTGAAACGTCTCTGCGCTTTGCATAATCATTAACTTGATCTATTGTGATTTTTCCAAGCCCGAAATATCTTGCTTCTTGGTTTCCAAAATAGTAGCCACTTACACTTGCAGCTGGCCACATAGCCAAACTTTCGGTAAGTTCTACTCCAATGGATTCATATACGTTTAAAAGTTGCCAAATGGTTTTCTTTTCTAAATGATCTGGACAAGCAGGATAACCAGGAGCTGGACGAATGCCTTTATAGCTCTCTTTAATTAATTCCTCGTTAGTTAAATTTTCATTTGATGCATAGCTCCAATAGTTGGTTCTCACTTCTTTATGCAAATATTCAGCAAAGGCTTCAGCTAAACGATCTGCTAATGCTTTTATCATAATCGCATTATAATCATCGTGATTTTTTTCAAATTCCTTAGCTAGAGTTTCCGTTCCAAAACCAGTACTTACACAAAAACAGCCAACATAATCCTGGATTCCTGTTTCTTTTGGCGCAATAAAATCGGCTAAGGCTATGTTTGGTTTGCCTTCTGCTTTTTTGGATTGCTGGCGAAGGGTTAGGAATTTGGTTTTTTCTTCTTTGTCTTCGACTGCGCTCAGACTGACAGAAGAATGTTTTATTTCAATATCATCATCATTTATTGAGTTTGCTGGAAACAGACCAAAAACGGCTTTAGCTTTCAACAATTTCTCATTAAAGATTCGTTTTAGTAATTCTTGAGCATCTTTAAATAACTCTGATGCTTGTTTACCTACCAGATCGTCTTTTAAAATCTCAGGATATTTACCATGCAAATCCCAACTTCTAAAAAATGGTGTCCAGTCGATAAAGTCTTCCAGCTTAGTTATATCAAAATCGTTTATTACTTGAATGCTTAATGTTTTTGGCTTTGCA
>CAZRDG010000224.1:0-4618 GCA_964598775.1 uncultured Lacinutrix sp. | reverse complement strand
AACGGCTTCAAAAATATCAGAAGCCAATATTAATGCTAATATGGGAAGTACCATCAATTGGTTTAACGACAGTAAAAACCTATTGGTAAAAATGCTGTCTGGTAACAAAAAACCTCTCATTGATACTGCAACAGCTGTACCTACAGGACCAACGGTTTCTGTTAGTGATGGCTCAAAAGCTCAAAACAGAACCTATCAAGATCTACTAAAAACGCCAAATGACGAGTTTAATTTTGAGCAATTGGCACTTTCTGAAATCAAGAAAATATCGCTTACTGGACAAGTGAGTGACTTCCTTCCAGCAGACATGTATGACGATATTAATTTTTCACCTGACGGAAATTACGTGATGGTGAGTAAGATTAAGCGTCCTTTCTCCTATTTAGTAACCTATTCTCGTTTTCCTAGTGAAAGCAACGTTTATAAATCTGATGGAAGCTTTGTTAAAATGGTGAATGATGTTCCTTTAGATGAAGTTCGTCCGCAAGGTTTTATGGCAACACGATTGGGAAAACGCAGCATGTCATGGCGTGATGATCATCCAGCAACTTTAGTTTGGGTTGAAGCTCTAGATAATGGTGATCCTGAAGTTGATGTTGCATATAGAGATGCTGTGTACCAAGTACAAGCACCTTTTAATGGTGAACCAAAATTACTATTAAAAACCAAACAACGTTACGCTGGAATAGATTGGGGAAATGAAACCGCTGCAATAGCTTATGACAGATGGTGGAACACTAGAAACACAAAAACCTATTTGTTTAACCCTTCAAACAATACACAAGAACCAAAAATCATTACAGATAGAAGCTATCAGGATGTCTATAGCGATCCCGGAAATTTTGTAAGCAGCAAAAACAAATATGGTCGCTATACTTTAGAAATGGATGGCGACAAATTATTCAGAATGGGAAGAGGATTTTCTGAAAAAGGACAATTTCCTTTTGTTGATGAATACAATGTAAGCACCAACAAAACAAATAGAATTTATCAAAGTGAGTATACAGATAAATTAGAGAATCTCAATAGTGCAATTAACATGAAAAAGGGTGAGATTTTAGTGCGTATTGAATCTCAAACTGAATATCCTAATTACTACATCAGAAACATAAAAAAGAAAAACGATCTCACTGCAATTACAGCTTTTGAAAATCCGTTTAAAAGTCTAGCAAACATTAATAAACGCGTTTTAAACTATAAACGTGATGATGGGTTGGATTTAGAAGGCACACTCTATTTGCCATTGGACTACGAAGAAGGTAAAAAATATCCAATGGTACTATGGGCTTATCCAAGAGAATACAAAGACAAATCTAGTGCTGCACAAAGTACAACCAATCCAAACGAATTTATTTATCCAAATTATGGCTCTCCAATTTATTGGGTAACTAGAGGTTATGTGGTGTTAGATGATGCTGCTTTCCCAATAGTTGGTGAAGGTGACGAAGAGCCAAACGATACATTTATACCTCAATTGGTTGGCAATGCAAAAGCTGCCATTGATGCTGTGGATAATTTAGGGCTTATAGACAGAGAAAAAGTAGCTGTTGGTGGACACAGTTATGGCGCCTTTATGACAGCTAACTTGTTATCACATTCCAATTTATTTGCAGCTGGCATTGCCAGAAGTGGTGCTTACAATAGAACCTTAACGCCTTTCGGATTCCAAAGTGAAGAACGCAGTTATTGGGAAGCTCCTGAGATTTATTACGGTATGTCGCCATTTATGCATGCCGATAAAATGAAAACACCATTGTTACTCATTCATGGAGTTGCAGATAATAATTCCGGAACCTATCCTTTGCAAAGTGAGCGCTATTTCAATGCACTCAAGGGATTAGGAGCAACCGTTAGATTAGTGATGCTGCCAAAAGAAAGTCATGGCTATGCTGCAAAAGAATCCATCATGCACATGCTTTGGGAACAAGATTCCTGGTTAGAAGAGCATGTAAAAAACAAACCGACAGTTAGCACATCTGAAAGCCCAATAAAAAACTAGATGTTATTTACTCATAAAAAGCCATTTGTTCTGAGTTTCGGAATGAATGGCTTTTTTTATGCCAACTTGTCACAAATACAGAAATGGTATTTTTTTTGACTTAGTGTATTCAAATTAAAAAACATACATCATGACAAAAGGAAATATTAATGTTTCGGTTGAGAATATCTTTCCGTTAATTAAAAAGTTTCTATACAGTGACCACGAGATATTTTTACGTGAACTTATAAGTAATGCTACTGATGCTACAATGAAGCTTAAGCATTTGACCAATATTGGTGAAGCCAAAGTGGAATATGGCAATCCGAAAATTGAAGTAAAAATTGACAAAAAAGGTAAAAAACTTCACATTATTGATCAAGGGATTGGTATGACAGCTGATGAAGTTGAAAAATACATTAACCAAGTCGCTTTTTCAGGTGCTGAAGAGTTTTTAGATAAGTATAAAGATTCTGCAAAAGATGCTGGAATTATTGGTCATTTTGGTCTTGGCTTCTACTCTGCTTTTATGGTAGCTTCAAAAGTGGAAATCATTACAAAATCATTCAAAGATGAGCCAGCTGCACATTGGACCTGCGATGGATCTCCGGAATTCACTCTTGAACCATCTGACAGAACGGAAAGAGGGACAGAAATCATTCTTCACATTACAGATGATGACAAAGAATTTTTGGAAGAATCACGTATTCGTGAACTCTTGGTGAAGTACAATAAGTTTATGCCTATTCCAATTAAATTTGGAACTAAAGAAGTAAACGATCCTGACTTTACGCCTAAAACCACAAAAGATAAAGATGGCAAAGAAACAACTGAGCCTCACAAAAAAATAACGGTTGATAACATCATCAACAATCCTAATCCAGCATGGACCAAACAACCAGCGGATTTAGAAGATAAAGATTATAAAGACTTTTATAGAGAGTTGTATCCAATGCAATTTGAAGAGCCTTTATTTAACATTCATTTGAACGTTGATTATCCTTTTAATCTAACAGGAATTTTGTATTTCCCAAAGATGACCAATGATTTAAACATTCAAAAGGATAAAATTCAACTCTACCAAAATCAAGTATTCGTAACCGATAATGTTGAAGGGATTGTACCAGAATTTTTAACCATGCTTCGTGGAGTTATTGATTCGCCAGACATTCCATTAAACGTATCTCGTTCTTACTTGCAAGCTGATGGAGCTGTTAAAAAGATTTCGTCTTACATCACGCGTAAAGTTGCAGATAAATTAAAATCGCTGTTCAACGAAAATCGTGAGGATTTTGAAGCTAAATGGAACGACATCAAAATAGTTATTGAATACGGAATGCTTTCTGAGGAAAAATTCTTTGAAAAAGCAGATGCCTTTGCTTTGTATCCTTCAGTTGATGATAAGTACTATACTTATGATGAGCTTTTTAATAAAATTAAAGCCAATCAAACTGATAAAGATGATAAGTTGGTCATTTTATATGCTTCAGATAAAGAAGCACAACATAGTTATATTGAAGAGGCTAAAGCCAAAGGTTATGAAGTGTTGTTATTAGATTCTCCAATCGTATCGCATTTAATCCAGAAACTAGAGAGCACAAAAGAAAAGATTTCATTTGCTCGTGTTGATGCAGATCATATAGACAATCTCATTAAAAAAGAAGATACTAAAATTTCAAAATTATCTGAGGATGAGAAAAAGCAATTGGATGAGTTATTGAAAGAGGTTGTGCCTTCGGAAAAATTCATGGTACAGTTAGAACCTATGGACAGCAATGCAGCACCATTTATGATAACACAACCAGAATTTATGAGACGTATGAAGGAAATGCAGCAAACTGGTGGTGGTATGTTTGGAATGGGTAATATGCCAGAAATGTACAACCTTGTTGTGAATACAAATTCAGAACTTGTTGGTGAAATTTTAAACACTAAGACCAAGAAAAAGCAGGAGCGCTTAATCAATCAAAGTTTAGATTTGGCACGCTTATCTCAAGGCTTATTAAAAGGAAAAGAGCTGAGCGAGTTCATCAAACGCAGTTACGACATGATAAAGTAACTTGTCTTTTCTGTACAAACAGAAAATCTATATATACCCTAAAAACCACTTCAATTGAAGTGGTTTTTTTATACGTAAAACTCTGTAAAGCCTCGCCAATTGTAACATTTGTTACATACCATCATGACAAATGTCATGTTTATTGCCAACCTGTATAAGTACTTTTATATCATAAAATTAAAGACAATGAAAGAGTTACTAATATTAGGAGCAGGCACATCAGGAACCATGATGGCAAACCATCTTAGAAAAGCACTTCCAAAGAAAGAATGGAATTTAACCATAGTAGATCAAGAAGAAACGCACTACTACCAACCAGGATTTTTGTTTCTGCCATTCGACCTTTATAAAACTAAAGATGTTAAAAAGAAAATTGATAAGTTTATTCCAAAAGGTGTTCATCTGATTCAAGAAAAAATAGATCGAATAGATAAAGACAATGATATAGTTATCCTGAAAAACAATGACATCATTAAATATGACATATTAATTATTGCAACAGGAACCAATATTGCACCTCAAGAAATAGAAGGTATGTTGGGTGAGCATTGGCATAAATCTGTATTTGATTTCTATACTTA
>CAZRDG010000223.1:0-4676 GCA_964598775.1 uncultured Lacinutrix sp. | reverse complement strand
ATAACCAAATACGATAAGGTTTTTATCGTTTGGTAGTTGTTCAGCCCCTAACACAGCGTCAAAATAACGCATCACATTATCTGTTTCTTTTAATGTATTTTCTTTGGTAAGCCACGATGCACCCACGTGCTTAAAATCAGGAGGAATGTAGTATTTGCTTTGTGCTTGAGGTGCAATGATGTAGTTTTCTTCAGGATTTAAATCTTTAAAATACTTGAGAAAATATCGACTTAAATAACCCATTCCATGACATACAAACCATATATTTTTTGTGCTTTTAGTTAATTGGTTCAAGGTTGAATAACTATTGGTGGTTTGGTATGATATTTCTTTTTCGGTAGAATTCATTTTTAACTTCGGTTTTGTACATTTACAAAATAGAGATTAAAAGTAAACTTTTTATATGCAATTATCTAAACAAGATGTGATAGCACATGCAAATTCTATTTGTAAAAACACCTTAATGGAAACTTTAAATATTGAATTCATTGATTTTGGCGATGATTTTGTAGTCGCAAAAATGCCTGTAAATTCTAGAGTGTATCAACCAGATGGTGTGTTGCATGGAGGCGCTACAGTGGCCTTGGCAGAAACAACAGGAAGTTTTGCAGCTCATATGTTTTTAGATTTAAGCAATGTATTTGTTAGAGGTATTGAAATTTCTGCCAATCATTTAAAAAGTGTAAAAGATGGCTATGTATATGCCAAAGCTTCATTTATTCATAAGGGAAGAACAACTCAGTTATTACAAGTTAAAATTACTGACGATAACGAAAACCTAATATCCTTATGTAAATTAACAACAGTCGCAATCCCTAAATCAACTTAATGTCTTATGAGTTCTGAATCTTTTTTTAGTAGCCTTCAAGATCATTATAGTAAAGAACTTCCCTTTGTTGCTTATAGTAAACCAAAGACTTTTCAAATAAGAGCGTTATTGCAAAAAGATCAAACATTGCATAAAATTGAAGATTATTCGGAAAGTGGTTTTATATTTTCTCCATTTGATATAAGAAAAGATGCCATAATGATTCCTTTGAGCATGTCTAAAACATTGATAACAGAAGATGATGTGTATCTTGACGATTTTGAAATGTTAAAAGATATTTCTACTGGTAATAAAGAAGAGCATTTAACTTTGGTTAATAAAGGTATTAAGGCAATTGAGAATAGTGATTTGGATAAAGTCGTTTTATCAAGAATGATAGAGACAAATGAAGTAAAAACTGATCCTTTTTTAATTTTTAAGCGTTTGCTACATACTTACAATTCGGCTTTTGTATACTGTTGGTATCATCCAAAGGTTGGGCTTTGGCTAGGAGCGACACCAGAAACTCTTTTAGAAGTTGAAGGTAATGATTTTTCAACAATGGCAATGGCTGGCACACAGCCTTATGAAGGAATTATGGATGTGAGATGGAAAGCAAAGGAACAAGATGAACAACAAATAGTCGTTGATTATATCACTTCAAATTTAGATTCGTTTACTACAAATTTAGAAGTTTCAGAGGCTGAAACTATTAGAGCTGGAAATGTGCTTCATTTAAAAAGTGATATTAAAGGTAGATTGAGTGAGCACGAAAATGGTTTACAAAAACTAATCTATGCATTGCATCCAACTCCAGCTGTTTGTGGTTTTCCAAAAATTGATGCGATGCAATTTATTTTAGATAACGAGAACTACAATAGAGAATTTTACTCTGGATTTTTAGGGGAACTCAATAGAGAAGTAAAGGTTCAGCCTAGAACTGGAAAGCTTAATATTGAAAACAGAGCATTTACCTATAATAAAAGAGCGTCTCACTTGTTCGTAAATCTTCGCTGCATGCAATTGAAAGAAAATATTGTGAAAATTTATGTTGGTGGAGGAATTACTCAAGCATCCATCCCAGAAAAGGAATGGGAAGAAACCATTTCAAAAATGCATACTATAAAAAGTGTTTTGTCATAAGTTTGGCTTAATAAAATAGTTTCAATTTTATATCTTTGATAAATATATTAAAGCCCAATAATGGGTAGTTAAAAAATGAGTAATATCAATCAATTTAAACAAATATTTACTTTTGTTTGTTGATTATTGCATAAATGAAGTATCCAAAAATTCCCTTAGCTCAGACCGTCATTCAGCTTTGTAAAGCAAAATGTATAGAGCATATTGTCATCTCTCCAGGTAGTAGAAACGCACCATTAACAATTGGATTTACCAGCGATTCTTTTTTTAAAAATTATAGTATAGTTGATGAACGCTGTGCTGCCTTTTTTGCGTTAGGAATAGCACAGCAAACACAAAACCCAGTGGCTTTAGTTTGCACTTCTGGTAGCGCATTACTCAATTATTATCCAGCTATTGCAGAAGCATTTTACAGTGATATTCCTCTGGTTGTTTTAAGTGCTGATAGACCAGAACATTTGATTAATGTAGGTGATGGACAAACCATTAATCAAGAGAACGTTTTTCAGAATCATATTTTATTTTCTGCCAATTTAAAGCAGGATGTTAGAGATTTTAATGGTATTAGTCAAGATGATGAACCAGCAATTCTTAAAACCTTAGAAAACAAACTTGAACGCCTTTTTGGCTTACAACAAGGTATACAAAAGCAAAATGAATCAGCCATAATTGAGGCTTTAAATACTGCTATTTATAAAAAAGGTCCAGTTCATATAAATGTTCCTTTTGATGAACCACTCTATGAAATGGTTGATAAATTATCTGTAAATCCAAAAGTTGAGGATGTCATAGTAAAACCAAAAAAGTTAGATGACAGATTACTTAATGAATTAGTAGATCAATGGTACAATGCAACTAAAAAAATGGTTGTTGTTGGAGTTAATAGCCCTAATAACATTGAGCAAAAATGGTTGGACGAATTAGCCGAAGACGAAAGTGTTATTGTATTTACTGAGACCACATCAAACATTCATCATCCTGATTTTTTCCCGAGTATCGATAAAATTATTGCTCCTCTAACTGATAAGGAATTTAAAGATTTACAACCCGAAATCTTAATTACGTTTGGTGGTATGATTGTTTCCAAAAAAATAAAAGCCTTTTTAAGGCAATACAAACCAAAATACCATTGGCATATTGACGAACATAAAGCAAACGATACTTTTTTCTGTTTAGACAATCATATAAAATTTAGTCCAAATCAATTTTTTTCTGAATTTTTTGAACGTGTAACTCATGTCACAAAAAGTGGTTATCATGAGAACTGGAAAACAGTTAAAAAACATCGAAGTAATAAACACAAGGCTTATTTAGAAACCATCCCTTTTTCAGATTTAAAAGTGTTTGATAAAGTCCTAAATGCTATTCCAAAGCATACCATTTTACAATTGGCAAATAGTGCAACAGTTCGTTATGCACAATTGTTTAAACTAAACAAGACCTTAGAAATTTATTGTAACAGAGGCACTAGCGGCATAGATGGTAGCACAAGTACAGCTTTAGGTTGTGCAGTTGTTAGTAAAAAACAAACAACATTTATTACTGGTGATTTAAGCTTTTTTTACGATAGCAATGCATTATGGAATAATTACATACCTAAAAATTTTAGAATTATTGTTATTAATAATGGAGGAGGAGGTATTTTTAGGATTCTTCCTGGTCAGAAAGACACCAATATTTTTGATACCTTTTTTGAAACCAAACACAATTTAACAGCAAAGCAATTGTGTGAGATGTATGCTTTTGAATATTCAAGTGCACATTCATTAGAAAGTTTGGCTGATGGATTAAAGGATTTTTTTAAAGTAGGCAAATCACCTAAATTACTAGAAGTTTTTACACCTTCAACCGTTAATGATCAAGTGCTTTTAAATTATTTTAAATTTATTAAATAATTGATTGTGACTTTTTTATATTTAGCGTGTCTGAATAAATGAACAAAGTGTTCAAGAAAAATTCCTATAACATAAAAATAAAAACAATGAGTAAAAGAGACGAGTTAATTACCAAGTATGCAGCAGATTTGAAAGATAAGTGTGGAATTAAAGCAGATATGGATTTACTTACTAAAGTAACCATTGGTTGTGGTCCATCTATATATAATGCTGATGCTGCTACAGTTTCAGGATCAGATGCATCAGAATTAGCAACGGTAAAAAATAATTTCTTAATTAAAAAATTAGGTTTAAAAGATAGCCCAGAATTAGATAAAGGTATCGCTAAAGTTATGGATTTATATGGTAAGTCAAACCGTAATAAGTACAGAGCTGTTGTATACTATTTATTGACTAAGCATTTTGGTAAAGAGTCTGCGTATTAGAAGTGAATTTCATTTCTGATTTACGTTGCGCCACTTTACTAAGTGGCGCTTTTTTTATGACTTTTAATATCCTACATTTGTAGCATGATAAACATTGGAGAATATAATGTACTCGAAATTCTGCGTGAGAAAGAACCTGGATTGTTTTTAGGTGATGACGAAGGAAATGAAGTGCTTTTACCTAATAGATATAAACCGGAAAGTTTTAAAATTTATGATAAACTTGATGTTTTTGTCTATTTAGATAATGAAGAACGCTTGGTAGCTGTAACCGATAAACCATTTATTACAAAAGGTGAGTTTGCCTTGCTACGTTGTAATGCAGTAACCAAAATCGGAGCATTCTTAGACTGGGGAATGATGAAAGAATTGTTTTGTCCCTTTAAAGAACAAGCCTATAAAATG
>CAZRDG010000222.1:0-4683 GCA_964598775.1 uncultured Lacinutrix sp. | reverse complement strand
ATAGTATTCAACCACTGGCATTGCGATCACGATATATAATTGGAAATCAAACTTTGGTATTTCCAAAACCAGTAGTAAGAGGAAAATTTGATATTGTAAAAAAATCTCAATTGCTTAAGAATGACGAAGATGGAATTGCTTTAAAAGTAACTGCAAATAATGAAACTCAAGTTGTAAAACTTCTTGGAGGCAAAGGCACTAATAATGCTTTTAAACAAGTGAAAATTGGTGGTTTGGATTTCGCATTTAAATATGGTTCAAAAGTATTAGAGTTGCCATTTAGTATCAAACTCAACGATTTTATTGCTGATCGTTATCCAGGGACTCAAAACAGTTATTCGTCCTTTGCTAGTGAAGTAACCCTTATTGATGAACAGGAAGGTAGTTTTGACTATCGTATTTATATGAATAACATTTTAGATCATAGAGGATATCGCTTTTTTCAAGCCTCTTTCGATCCTGATGAAAAAGGAACTATCTTATCCGTAAATCATGATACTTTAGGAACAGGCTTAACCTATTTGGGATATTTTCTATTATACTTTGGGTTGTTGGCAATTATTTTTGCAAAGCACACACGTTTTGACGACTTAAGAAAACAACTTCTAAAGATTAAGAATAAAAAAGCCGAGTTACTAGCTATCTTTTTTGTTGCATTTTCCATCTCAGGTTTTGCTCAAGAGGAACATTCTGAGGATGATGGACATGATCATTCTGTACCAACGAAATATCAAATAGATTCCATTTTAAAAGTGAATATTACGCCAAAAGAGGAAGCTGAAAAGTTTGGTAGAATGGTGATTCAGGATTTTGATGGACGAATGAAACCTGTGAATACCTATGCTTCTGAATTACTCAGAAAATTAAGTAAGGTTGACACTTACGAAGGTTTTGATGCCAATCAAGTTTACTTGTCTATTCATGAAAGTCCGTTTTTATGGTATAACGTTCCAGTGATTTATTTAAAAGCCAAAAAGGCTGATACAATAAGAAATCTTATTGGAGTTTCAACAGATCAAAAATATGTGACTTTGGCTGATTTCTTTACCGTTAATGGAACCTACAAACTGGCACCTTATTTGGAAGAGGCTTATAAAGCGCAAGTACCAAATGCTTTTCAAAAGGAATTTAAAGAAACGGATCAACGTGTCAATTTACTTTATAATACAATTGATGGTAGAGACTTAAAATTATTTCCCGTTCCAGATGACGAAAATAATACATGGATAGCACCAAAAGATTATCAAGAAGGAACCCATCAAATAAAAGATTCTCTATACGGTAATTTTATAAACACTGGTTTTAAAGCCTATTTATATATGCTAAATCAAGGCAAACAAACTGGTGATTATACAGAAAGTGACAGATTATTGGATGCCATAAAAAAGTCTCAAGCAAAATATGGGTCTGAAGTGATGCTCTCTGATGATAAAATTAACGCAGAGTTACTTTACAACAAATACGATGTGTTTAAAAAACTTTTCAGTTGGTATATGTATGCTGGAACATTAATGTTTATTCTACTTATTGTTCAAATTTTTAAAACTAGAAACAAAACCGTTGATGTTGCGATTAAAGTGTTTAAGTATATCATTTTGTTTTTATTTGTGATACATACGCTTGGTTTAATAGCACGTTGGTATATTTCAGGTCATGCACCATGGAGTGACGCATACGAATCTATGATTTATGTGGCTTGGGCAACCATGTTGTTCGGATTATTGTTTGGCCGAAAAAGTGATATTACCTTTGCATCCACTGCATTTGTGGCCTCAATGATACTCATGATTGCACATTGGAACTGGATGGATCCAGCCATTGCTAATCTTCAACCAGTACTTAATAGTTATTGGTTAATGATTCATGTTGCCATTATTGTTGGTAGTTATGGTCCATTCACTTTAGGAATGATATTAGGCTTAGTGAGTTTGTTGTTAATGATTTTCACAAATAAGGAAAATAAAGACAAAATGTTGCTTAACATTAAAGAACTGACAGTAATCAATGAAATGTCGCTTACAGTTGGTTTGGTTATGTTAACCATTGGAAATTTCTTAGGAGGAATGTGGGCAAATGAAAGTTGGGGACGATATTGGGGCTGGGATCCAAAAGAAACTTGGGCATTAATTAGTATTATGATTTATGCTTTTGTAATTCATTTGCGATTAATTCCAGGATTGAGAAGCAGATGGACGTTTAATATTTGGTCTGTCGTTGCCTTTTCATCAATTATTTTTACGTATTTCGGTGTAAATTTCTATTTAGCAGGATTACATTCTTATCAATCAGGACAGCAAGTTGGAAGCATTAAGTTTATTGCAATTGCTGTATTTATTGTATTTGTTATTGGGTTATTATCTTATAGAAAGTATAACAGATATTTTAAAAAATCTTGATTTAAACTCAAATTATTTTTTGATGACTAATTTTAGTATATTAGAAATCAAATAATAAACATGAAATTCATTCAAAAACTGGGCCTAGCTAACGCATTAATGTTAGTGTTGTGTGCCTTAATTATTCTTGTTGCCGAATATCTATTTTTATCTGGAGACGAGTTGCATGGCATTTTTATTGGACTATGGGCTCCGATGCTTCTAGGATTATTAATCTTTTTTAAATTGATACAAAATGGTAGCAAATGATATAATATTGTATTTTTCTATTTTCGTTACTGTTTGCGTAACTATTTGGGCAATTGTATTAATAAGAACTTATGATAGCATTGATAAAAAAAAATAGTCTAATAATATTAGCTTTATTATTTTTAACGGGTTGTAAAAATCAAGAAAATAACAACAGCAATGAGACTTTTTCAATTAAAATAGACACACTACAAGGAACATCCTTTTTTAATAATCCACTAGTTAGAAGGCAGGTAGATGCCAAAAAGGATTCGGTTCAAATTGCTAATTATAATGAAGCTTTAAATCGCTATAATGATGATTCATTAAGTGTAGATAATATAGTTTGGCTTGGTCGTAGAATTGCTTATTTAGGAGATTATAAAAAGGCCATTGAAATATACACTAAGGGTATTAATCTTTTTCCTGAAAACGCTAGATTTTATAGACATCGAGGACATCGATATATAACCTTGCGTCAATTGGACAATGCCATAAGTGATTTTCAAAAAGCAGTTCAGCTTATTGATGGAAAAGAGGATATGATTGAGAAAGATGGCATTCCTAACTCACAAAATATTCCATTAAGCACATTACATAATAACATTTGGTACCATTTGGGATTGGCTTATTACTTAAAAAATGATTTACCAAATGCACTTGGTGCCTTTCAATCTTGTTTGGAAAGTTCTAATAACGACGATATGCAAGTCGCCACTAGGCATTGGCTATATATGATTTTTAGACGGATGAATTTACAAGAAGAGGCTAAATTAGTGCTTGATCCAGTTCATAAAGAAATGACTATTATTGAAAATGAAGCTTATTTTAACTTGCTGTTGTTTTACAAAGGAGAGTTAACCATTGAAGAGGTAACTGGAAATAATTCAACAGGATCAAGTGAAGCTGCCAAATATGGTATTGCCAATTGGTATCATTACAATGGCGAAATAAGTGAAGCAAAAAAACAGTATCAACAGCTAGTTGATAATGGAAATTGGGCTGGATTTGGATACATAGCTGCTGAAGCTGATTTAAGCAGAATGAAGTAAAGTTTGCACTATTTGTCAAATTCAAATTAATTTTCAATATTTGCTTTACTATGATTGTTTAAGTAAACTTCCATGCCGTCGAGTTCTTTTTCGACCCTTCATTGCTAAATGCCTTGAGTGTTTGGCTAAGTTTATATTTAATAATCATATATGTCATCCAATCCTATTTCTATAAAAAAAATTTTCAAGTACTTCAAAATTGCTGTTTCTGGCAAAGAAGAGAGTTTCACGACAGGAAGTATTCGTCGTGCCATTTTCATGCTCTCTATTCCCATGATCTTAGAGATGCTTATGGAATCCATTTTTGCAATCGTTGATATTTTCTATGTCTCACAAGTTAGTGTTAATGCTGTGGCCACTATAGGTTTAACGGAATCTGTAATCACACTGGTTTATGCCATTGCTATTGGTTTAAGTATGGCAGCAACTGCAGTAGTTGCTCGTCGCGTAGGTGAAAAGGATTTAAAAGGTGCTTCGCAAGCAGCAGTTCAAGTTATTTTTCTAGGCACAGCAGTTGCCATCGTTATAAGTGTTTTTGGTATGCTATATCCAAAAGAAATTTTGGGTTTAATGGGAGCAGAACCTGATCTAATTGAGGAAGGTTATGGTTACACCAAAGTTCTTTTAGGGGGTAATATTACCATTATGCTTCTGTTTTTAATCAATGCTATCTTTAGAGGAGCTGGAAATGCTTCAATTGCAATGTGGACACTTATTTTGTCTAATGGCTTGAATATCATTTTGGACCCAATTTTTATTTTTGGTTTTGGCCCAATAGAAGCTCATGGTGTTGAAGGAGCTGCGATTGCAACCACAATTGGTCGTGGTAGTGCAGTTGTTTTTCAATTAGGAATCTTGTTTTTTGGATATAGCAGAATTAAGATTGCTTTTAAGGATTTAGTTCTTCAAGTAAGCGTCATGTGGAACTTGATTAAAGTTTCTCTTGGTGGCCGTGGACAATTTTTAATTGGTACTTCCAGTTGGGTATTCTTAATGCGCATTATGAG
>CAZRDG010000221.1:0-4684 GCA_964598775.1 uncultured Lacinutrix sp. | reverse complement strand
ATCTCTGATGCTGAACGCAACAGTGTTGCTGAAAAGTATTCGTACTATACTGGATTGAGTAAAAAAGTCATCCTACAACACAACTTAGTCGTGCCAAATAACTTTTTCTGGAAAGAATTACTGCGCGATAAAACTGGACAAACCATTGGTCGTTTAGATTCTCGTTATTTAGGGATTGACCGCATGGAAGCTGGAATGAGTCCCGATTATAGTGCAGAATTAACTTCTTGGTTACACTCATTCACTCCAGCCATCAATCACTATATCAAAAACGAATTAAAATTTAATACAGATGTAAAATATAACATGTTTGGCCCTGTTCGTCCTTGGGATAATAGTGATAATACAACTAGAGATGATTTACGTGCAGCAATGGCATCAAACCCTTATTTGCATGTGCTTAATCAATCTGGATATTATGATGGAGCTACAACATACTTTACTGCAAAATATACTTTATCACAAATTGATCCAAGTGGAAAAATGAAAGATCGCATGGATTTTAAAGGATACCGAAGTGGTCACATGATGTATTTAAGACATGAAGATTTAATTAAAGCCAATGAAGATTTAAGAGAGTTTATTAAAAAATCTTCAGCCAATGGAAAACCTGCAAAATATTAAACATGCATAAAAAATTTCTAACTCTATTAGGTGTTGGAATCTTATTATTAAGCATTTATGCTTGTAAATCTGAACCAGTAGAAATTGTAAGTTTCCTTACAGTTCCTGCTGGTTTAAATAGTTCTGAGCCTAGCCTTCATAAAACCAATGATGGCAATATTTATTTAAGTTGGATTGAAAATGACAAAGATACTGTGAGTCATTTAAAATTTTCAACCCTTAAAAACAACGAATGGTCACCACCAAAAACCATTGCAAATGGTAAAGGTTGGTTTGTGAATTGGGCTGACTTTCCTTCTATCACTTCCTTCGGAACATCAAATCTTTCTGCGCATTATTTAGAAAAAAGTGCAGACGACACCTATGCCTATGACGTAAAATTGATTCAATCTACAGATCATGGTGAATCTTGGGATGAAGCATTTAAACCACATTCAGACAACACACATACAGAACATGGTTTTGTAAGTAAAGTTGCTATAGACGATAAGAGTTATTTATCGGTTTGGTTAGATGGAAGACAAAATGCTTATTCAGAAACGGACTCTACAGTTGCTGCTCAAATGACATTAAGAAGCGCTATTGTAAATGACAAAGGTGAAATTATTGAAGAGTATTTATTAGACAATCGGGTTTGTGATTGCTGTCAGACAGATGTCGCAATGACTTCTGAAGGTCCGATTGTAGTCTATAGAAATCGTTCTGATGAGGAATTGCGTGATACGTATTACGTTAAACATGTTAATGGGAGTTGGACAGAACCAAAACCTATTCATGAGGATAACTGGAAAATTGCTGGTTGTCCAGTTAATGGACCATCAATTTCTACTAAAGACAATCTTGTTGCTGTAACTTGGTTTACCATTGCAGATAATGCTCCGAAAGTAAAAGTGGCTTTTTCAAATGATAATGGTAATACTTTTAGCGATCCAATAACAATTGCTACAGAAACTATTATGGGACGATTGGATATAGAACTATTAGATGATGGCTCAGCTTTAGTAAGCAGTATGGATAGTAAAGAAGGTGAATCGGTTATTGTGTTGCAGCACATTAAACAAGATGGAACCATTTCGGCACCTTTTCCTGTTTCTCAAACAGCAAATAGCAGATCTAGTGGATTTCCTAGAATGGTAGTAAAAGATAACGTTGTTTACTTAGCATGGACTTCGGTTAATGACGTTTTAAATGTGCAAACTGCTAAAATTTTAATAGATGCTATAAAAGAATAACGAATGCACAACCAACTCATAAGCGTTCTTATTCCTTTTAAAAATACGTCTAGTTTTATTGCTGAATGTTTGCAATCAATAGTGAATCAAAAGTATCAGCATTGGGAACTCCTCATAGTTGATGACCATTCCACAGATAACAGTTATTCCATAGTTGAAGGCTTTGCAACGAAAGATTCTCGCATTCATCTTTTTAAAAACAAAGGTGTTGGTATTATTGATGCCTTGCAACTCGCCTATTCTAAAAGCAAAGGAACGTTCATTACTAGAATGGATAGCGACGATATAATGGTCGATGACAAGTTGCAAACTATGCACAATGATTTAGTTGTAAATGGCAAAGGTCACGTTGCTTTAGGTTTGGTTAAATACTTTTCAAGAGAAGGAATTAGTGATGGCTATTCAAAATATCAATCTTGGTTAAATAAGCTTACTAAACAAGGTACAAACTATTCAGAAATCTATAAGGAATGCGTGATTGCTTCACCTTGTTGGATGGTATATCGTGAAGATTTTGAGCAATGTGGTAGTTTTAATTCTGACCTTTATCCTGAAGATTACGATTTAGTCTTTCGGTTTTACAAACAAGGCTTGAAATGTATTCCTTCAACCAAACTATTACATTATTGGAGAGATTATAATTATCGTACCTCGCGAACTCAAGCCAATTATTCACATGATATGATGCTAGAGTTAAAGCTCCATTATTTCTTGCAATTACATCACGATAAAGAAAAAACATTAGTGATTTGGGGAGCTGGACACAAAGGTAAGTATGCTGCCAATTATTTACTTGAACATAAAGTAAATTTTATCTGGATTTGTGACAACCCAAAAAAGATTGGTAAACACATCTACAACCAAGAACTTCATGATTTTAAATACTTAGAATCCATTAATAAACCACAAAGTATCATCACAGTTGCGAATCCCAAAGCACAAAAAGAGATAAAAGCCTATTTGATTAATCAAAATATGGAGTCGATGGTCGATTATTTTTTCTTTTGCTAGAGGAATCGCCTTTAAACGTTAAAATTCTCCGAAGACGCTTTAATTTATCAGTTCGCATTTTCTATATTTGACAAATCGATAATTGGAATGCAGTTTAAACACCCAGAACTTCTTTATGCTTTACTCCTGCTCCTAATTCCTATCATTGTACATTTATTCCAACTCAGACGTTTTCAAAAAGTAAATTTTACCAATGTTGCCTTTTTAAAAAGTGTAACGATTCAAACGCGCAAAAGTTCACAATTAAAAAAATGGTTAACACTCATAACGAGATTGTTACTATTAGCTGTGGTTATCTTGGCTTTTGCTCAACCTTATTTTTCAAAAGGTGATGTTTTAAAATTAGAAACAGAGACTGTAATCTATCTTGACAATTCCTTTAGTATGCAGGCCAAAGGCACACAAGGTGAATTGCTAAAACGAGCTGTTCAAGATATTCTTGAGGCAAATTATGATAATGAAACGATTACCATTTTCACGAATAATAAAACGCTAAAAAAACCCAACTCAAAAACTATCAGAAATGAGCTATTGCAATTGGAATACAGTCCAAATCAATTAGATTATAATGCAGCCATTTTAAAGGGAAAAGGATTATTCAGCAAGGATGATAGTAAACAAAAGAACTTGCTGTTAATTTCTGATTTTCAGCAGTTAGAAAACTCAATTGAAATACAAGCTGATAGCTCTATAAGCACAAATTTAGTACAGCTAAAACCTGTAAACACAAACAATGTTGGCATAGACAGTTTGTACATCTCAAAAATGAATACATCGACTATAGAGTTGACAGTAAATCTGAATGGTTCTGAAGCTGTATTAGAAAATTTACCAGTTTCTCTATACAATGGTGAGAATCTTGTCGCCAAATCTTCTGTGACTGAAAGTAATAAAACGAGTACCACGTTCAGCATTCCAAACAATGTGAAAATTAATGGTAAAATTACTATTGATGATGCAAGCCTGCAATTTGATAATACAATGTTTTTTAACATCAATGAACGTTCAAATATTAATGTATTGACAATAAATGAAGCAGACGACAACTACTTAAAAAGAATTTTTACTGATGATGAATTCGCTCTGCAAAGTGTTGCAGCCAATCAACTTAATTTTAATGACATCTCTAAACAGAACTTAATAATACTCAACGAGTTAAAATCCATACCTATTTCGTTGTCAAACGCTTTGCAAAGTTTTACTGAAAATGGTGGATTTGTGCTTGTTATTCCTGCAATTCGCGCAGATGTCAATTCTTATAATCAAAACTTATCAGGAATCAGTAATGCATCACTAAGTAATGAAACTGTTACAGATAAAAATATTACGTCTATAAATTTTTCACATCCAGTTTTTGATGCTGTTTTTGACAAACAAGTCTCTAATTTTCAGTATCCAATAGTTCATGATTTCTACACATTGAATGCTCCTGAAAGTGCTATTTTAAGTTTTGAAGATAATAAACCATTTTTAGTTCAAAGTAAAAATACTTTTGTCTTTGCGGCTTCTTTAAATGCAGGGAATTCCAATTTTATGGATTCACCATTAATTGTTCCTACAATTTATAATATTGGAAGACAGAGCCTAAAACTACCGAAACTTTACTATCACATTGGCGAAAACAATACCTTTGATGTCAATACAACCATGCAACAAGATGCCATATTAAAGCTAAAGTATAATGATGTTGAAATCATTCCGCAGCAACAAACCTTTTCAAATAAAGTGTCTGTTACAACCAGTGAAACACCAGAAATGGCGCAGACATATGCCATAACAAACAACAACGAAACATTGGAGCATATAAGCTATAATTA
>CAZRDG010000220.1:0-4707 GCA_964598775.1 uncultured Lacinutrix sp. | reverse complement strand
ACCAATGGTCTGTGTATGCTAAGGCAAATAATATTGCAAATCAAGATTACAAACGCTGGAGAAATTATCAAGTGCAAGGCCTTCAGTTTTTGGCTGGAACTACGTATAAGTTTGATTTTTGACGAAGTCATTCTGTATTTATTTTAGAATCTCATGAACGTGAGAATCGTTTAATCTTTGGACACATTTATAAAATGCTCAAAATATAAGGTTCGTTTAATGGTTTTGTGTATGGTTTGTTGCGTGAAAATCCGCTGAGATTTTTTGAATTAGGTCGAACGGTATCAATTAATTATACTCAGTGTTACCTGAAGTTTTATTATTTAAAAAATCTATTTCAATTAAAAGAGCACTATTTTGAATACTCTTTAAGTATGTAATTATACCTATGAGTGATATATCTTTAAAAAAGTATTCTAAAAAGATTTCATCTCCATTATAATTAGTTACTGAGTTGTCAATTAATTGATAAATCTTTGTCTTTAATTCTCCTTCTCCTTCATTAGTTAATTGTAAAATAGACTTCTTATAGTGATTTGTTTTGGTTATGAAAGTTTCTCCATATTTAGTATATCCTTCTGAAGTAAAAAAAAGTTCATTTGAAAACTTTACACTAGATAGTTGTTTATAGTTTTTACTATCAATAATATCATCAACCTTCGACATGTTTAACAGAGTGTCTATTATTGATTCTAAATAGCTGTAATGCTCTTTAGTTAAATTATGAAATATCTTCTCTTCAGTAGAATCAATTAATCCATTAATTTTATTATCTAATTCTTTGTTTAGTATTTTGTTATGGATGTCAAATCGTCCAATAAGTTGCATATTAGTTATAGAAGTAATCTCAAATTCTTCTATTGATATTGTATCGTTTTTACACGAAATAAAAAATAAACAAACAGCAAACAATAATAGGTTTTTCATGATTATAGGTAATGTTATGATATCGAATGTTTCAATGTTTTATATCAGACGTTAAACGAAGTTAGCCGTTTTTTCTGATAAAGTCAAGAGTTAAAAGTATAAAAAGCAAACTAGCTCAACCTAGCCAAATAATCAAAATGCTCACCTTCAAAAATAAGTTCACATTTTAAACCAACAGAAGTACAAGCAGTCAATAAGGTATTAAAATCAAGATACAACCATTTCATAGGTATTTCTTTTTCGCCTTTATAGCTTAGAAAATAATCAAGTTCACCATAATAAGAGTTGTTGGCATCATGCCAAACGCCTCCATCTTCATCTTCGTACATATAATTAATATCAGAAGAATCAATCAATATTTGTCCGCTAGGATTCAATAGCGATTTTAAATGCGTTAAATAAGTCGCAACTTTATCAATTTCTTGAAAAATTCCAGTGCCATTCATTAATAACAAAATGGTGTCAAAGGTTTCAGTTTCATTTAAAACATTTAAAACTTCTACATGTTTTACACCTCTTTGCTTGGCAACTTCAATAGCTCCTTCAGAAACATCTATGGCTTTGACCTCAAACTCTTTGTTTTGTAAATACAAGCTATGACTTCCTGAGCCACAACCAACATCAAGCGTTTTTCCTTTAGTAAGTTTTAAAGCTTTCTGTTCTAGTTTTGGCATTTCGGAAAAAGGTCTGAATAAATAGGGAAGAGGCAATATATCATCTTCAGAAATACTGGTAGAGGTGATGATATCTTCAGTGTAATTTCCGTTTTGATAATCTAATAAGGCTTTTCCGAATAGGTCTTTCATAATTTGTCATGCTGAACTTGTTTCAGCATCTCATCTTAATTTGTACTTTTACACTATGCAAGACATTATAAATAATCTTCCAAAGCTGGCCAAAGATAAGCATAAGGAAAACAAAACCTTTTTTACTAAGCTTAAAAAAAAGCCGCCACAGCAATTAGATTACTTAATGCAAGAATTGCATGACGAAGAATTTAAACGTACAGATTGTTTAGAATGTGCCAATTGTTGTAAAACTACTGGACCATTATTTACAGACAAGGATATAGAGCGAATTGCAAAGTTTTTTAAACTGAAACCACAGCAATTTACGGAACAGTATTTGAGGCTAGATGAAGATAATGATTATGTGCTGCAAAGTGTGCCTTGTACGTTTTTAGGAGTCGATAATTATTGTTCCATTTATGAAGTTAGACCTAAAGCGTGTAGAGAATTTCCGCATACTGATAGAAAGAAATTTCAGCAAATTTCAAACCTAACACTTAAAAATGTCGCTATTTGTCCAGCAGCATTTAACATTGTAGAAGCTATGAAAAAAAGAATTCATTTGTAATTTAACTGACTGTGAAAAAACTAATTGTCCTACTAAGTATCACATTATTATCTCAGAATTTCTGTTTGGCACAAGAGTTCTTTACTTCAATTAGTGTTGCTAAACGATTGGCTTTGGTGCAAGATAAAATGCTATTTGTAGTTTGGGAAGAGTCTTTAGATTATCCTTATCCTTTATTATATAATTACAGTAAAGGCAACCTTATAATTATTGATTTATCTCAAGACAAAAGCTTTGATGCTATGATATGGGAGCATTTTGTTCCTGTTTTACTCTCTGAAACAGAATACGATAGATTACTAAAGGCTTCTAAAGGAAGAAAAGCTAGTTATATAGCAAAACTAAACGATGACAGCATTAAAATCATGGATGCTAATGAGAATATTTTAAACACTAAACTAAACTATGATATTGAACAGAATCTTTCTGAGTTAATTAAAACCTATTCGCTAAGAACTACGTTCTTAAAGCAGGATTTAATTAATTACTCACAGCAAGCCAACTTTACAACCTCATATAACCTTGGAGATAAATACATTGATTTTGCATTGTTTGTTGAAGAAAATGCTAGAGAGGAAGTTATTGAATTATCTAATCTATATATAGAAGAGTCAAAAAAGCATTTGCTAACAAGTGATTTACAAGAAAAAGATGCTTATTTGCAACGAGTTGATTTGTTGAATATTAAGCAAGATTTAGTTTTAGACAGAGCTCGAAGAGCACTCAGATTTTTAAAAAAATTGGATAAAGCGGATATTGCTGAGGTTAACAAACCCTTATTTAATTTCTTAAATTATACTACATTTATGCTATTAAATAATGAAGACGATGCCGCTTCTTGGCAATCAGAGCTTTCTGAGGTCGATTTAAAAAAAGCGCAGTTGATTTTAAACATTAATAAATAAACAATTTGGAATCACTTTTAAACTACTTTGAAACCATACCTTCTTTGCATAGAAGTATTATCCTAGTTGGTGGTCTCACCTTTTTTTGGCTACTAGAAGGTGGACTTCCATTATTTAAATTTAAATACAACAAATGGAAACATGCGATACCTAATATTTTCTTTACCATCACAACCATAATAATCAATTTTGCATTGGCCTTTTTGTTGCTTAAATCGGCAGATTATGTCATGGCAAATGATTTTGGAATTCTCAATTGGTTGCCTTCATTACCAATTTGGCTGTACGTTGTTATTGGAATATTATTGATGGATTTTATAGGTGCATATTTACCACATTTTATTGAACATAAAGTAAAACCATTATGGATGATTCATTTGGTACATCACACAGACCATAAAGTTGACACGACCACGGCTAACAGACACCATCCATTAGAAAGTATTATTCGCTATACATTTACTCTCCTTGGTGTGTTTATTATTGGTGCTCCAATAGGGATTGTGATGCTGTATCAATCGATGTCATTAGTCGCTACTCAATTTAGCCATGCAAATATAAAATTACCTAGAAAAGTAGATCATGCATTAAGTTATTTTCTGGTGTCACCAGATATGCATAAAGTTCATCATCATTATGTGTTACCTTATACAGATTCTAATTATGGCAATATCTTTTCAATTTGGGACAGAATGTTTGGCACTTATATGGAATTAGACAGAGATAAGTTAGTTTATGGCGTTGATGTATTTCCTGATGAAAAGGAGAATGGTAACGTTTGGTCATTGCTAAAACAGCCTTTTCAGAAGTATCAAAAACCGACCATAATACCTAGTAAGGAGCGAGATTAAAATAATTTAAATCTTTAAAATCACATTTAATCGAATAAAACTGTTCGATAAACTTCTTTTTATGCATTTCGTAGATTTTTTTATTTTAATGAGATTGATTTCATCTAGATTTACGTCGAGGGATCAAAAATAACTGTTGGGTTTAATATTACTGAACTTAATAGTAAAACACATGCAAAAAATTACATTGACGCTGTTTATAGCGTTTTTTTGTCTCTTAAATTCTCAGCTATTTGCTCAACAGGATTTTGCCAAAATTGAAAAGAACATTAATGTTTTGGCTAGTGGCTTACATCACGAACTAAACACCACAAAAGATACTTTAGTACTCAAAAGTGATAGTAAAATAAGCTACATTTATGATATATTTAATAAAAAGAAACACGATATAAACAGACGTGTTTATTCTTCAGATTATAAAGTCGCATTAAGAGATCTTGAAAAAGGCAAACATATTTTCGTCGTCGTCCAAGATTCACTGAAGATTGTTTTTGTGGTACGTATTTATGGAGATCTTCCAAGGATAGTTGCGTCCAATAACTAATTGATAAAAACGTCTTCAAGAGTTTTGCCAAATTCACGAATTGGCAAGCCTGACATATTAGTCACTATTGCAATGACAATGCCTTCCTCAGGATACATGAGAAGCAAGGTTGTTGCTCCAATAC
>CAZRDG010000219.1:0-4720 GCA_964598775.1 uncultured Lacinutrix sp. | reverse complement strand
GACAAAAACGATACCAAACTCATAGCACATTTGTGTGACAGACGATTTGGCATTGGAGCTGATGGTCTTATTTTATTAGAAAATGAAGAAGAGACAGATTTTAAAATGGTCTATTTTAATGCTGATGGTCATCAAAGTAGTATGTGTGGAAATGGAGGACGTTGCATTACGCATTTTGCCAATTATTTAGGGATTATAAATAGTGAAGCCACATTTATGGCTATCGATGGATTACATAGAGCTAAGATTGTTGAAAATGACATTCATTTACAAATGCAAGACGTATTATCTATTGAAAAAAAGGAGGATTATGTGTTTTTAAATACAGGCTCACCACATCATATTGAATTCTGTCAAAATGTCAATCAATTGAATGTTAAAGATGAAGGAGCAAAAATTAGATATAGTGACTTATATAAGGAGGTAGGATCTAATGTGAATTTTACGCAAAAGATAGATTCTACAACTTTCAAGGTAAGAACCTACGAACGTGGTGTAGAAGACGAAACCTTGTCATGTGGAACTGGAGTAACTGCTGTTGCTCTTGCTATGCATTTTATTGGTGAAACCGAAAAGAACCTAATTACCATAGATACTAAAGGCGGTAAATTAAATGTTTCGTTTAATCAACGCAATGGTACTTACACAAACATTTGGCTAATTGGTCCTGCAACACAAGTTTATAAAGGAGAGATAGAATGGTAACTCTTAAAGGGAAACAGATATATTTGCGTGCTTTAGAACCTGAAGACCTAGAGTTTGTTCATGCTATTGAGAATGACGAAAACATTTGGCATTTGAGCAATACCCAAACGCCTTATTCAAAATTTTTGATTAAACAATATATAGAAGCAGCACATAAAGATATTTTTGAAGCAAAACAATTACGCTTGGTTATATCCAATTATGAGAATCAGGCCTTAGGAATGATTGATGTTTTTGATTTCGACTTTATGAATAAACGCGCTGGAGTTGGTATTTTGGTGCGAAATGAAAGCGATAGAGGCAAAGGTATTGGCTCAGAAGCTTTGCAATTATTGATAAACTACAGCTTTACTCATTTACAATTACATCAATTATATTGCAACATTTCAGAAGATAATGAGGTCAGCCTGAAGCTCTTCAAAAAGCAAGGGTTTAAAACTGTTGGTTTAAAAAAAGATTGGACGTTTAGTAAGAAAACCTTTCACAACGAATATTTATTACAATTAATTAATACAGATGTACTTTAAGAAAATACTTATAGCCATTGCACTTATAGGGCTTGTAGTTTGCGCCTATTTCGCCTATTTTGTCTACAACGCCATGTTTGCTCCAAATACAAATTTCACAAATAATGAGGCTTACGTTTTTATTTCGAGAAATGATACGTACGATGATGTGAGAGAACAACTAAAGCCTTTGCTAGAAGATATTGAGACCTTTGATGCACTTGCAAATAGAAAACAATATGTTGATAATGTAAAAGCAGGAAAGTATCGAATTAAAAAAGGGATGAATAATAATGATATTATTAACTCCATAAGGAGTAATAATATTCCAATAAAAGTGTCATTTAACAATCAGAATTCTATCGAAGATTTGGCAGGACGTATTGCATTTCAAATAGATGCAGATAGTAGTTCATTGGTAAAAGCTATGAAAGACTCTTTGTTTTTTAAGCAGAGTGGATTTACAGATAAAACGGCTCTAGGAATGTATATTCCAAATAGTTATGAAGTATTCTGGAATACTGATGCTGAAGGATTTAGAGATAGAATGCTAAAAGAGTATAACCGTTTTTGGACAGATACTAGAATGGCAAAAGCAACAGCTTTAGGATTGAATAGAGATGACGTTATGACTTTGGCTTCAATTGTATATGAGGAATCTAAGCAACCTATTGAACAACCTCGTATTGCAGGCGTTTATATTAATAGATTGAAAAATAAATGGCCTTTAGATGCTGACCCAACATTAAAATACGCAGCCTACCAATTACCACAATACAAAAACACGATAATCAAAAGAGTACTTAATGTTCATAAAGAGATTGTTTCGCCATATAATACTTATAAAAATTTAGGGTTACCACCTGGTTTAATCGCAATGCCAGATATTTCAGCTATTAATGCGGTTTTAGATTATGAAAAGCATGATTATTTTTTCTTCGCTGCAGATGCTAAAAAACCTGGTTTTCACAAATTTGCTAAAACTATATCTCAACATAACCAAAATGCTAGAGAATATCAGCAGTATTTATCACAGCAAGGTATAAGACGATAATTGGTGAAGAGAAAATCAGCATATTGTTTACTTTTTTTAATGGTGAGCATTACTTGCTATTCTCAATCTCATATAAATCAGTTTTTAAAACCTAGCGACTCCTTAAATACTCATAGGCGCAATGCACTTGTAATTACTGAAGCATCGGTTGTTGGTTTATCTCTAATAGGATTAAACGCATTATGGTATAATGATTATCCTCGCTCTAAAATTCATACCATAGATGATGCAAATGAATGGAAACAAATGGATAAAATTGGCCATGTGTTTTCGACCTATCAATTAAGCAAAGCAGGAGCAGACCTTTTAAACTGGAGTGGTGTTAGTAAAAATAACCAACTTATTTATGGTTCAACTTTGGGATTAGCATTTTTAACAACCGTTGAGGTATTTGATGGTTTTTCTTCAGAATGGGGCTTTTCATGGTCAGACTTTGGTGCAAATGCCTTAGGAACTACCTTGTATGTTGGTCAAGAGTTGCTTTGGGATGAACAACGGTTTGTTATAAAATACTCTTTTCATAGAACTAATTTTGCGCCTCAACGTCCAAATACCTTGGGAAATGGATTGTTGGAAGAAGCTTTAAAAGATTATAATGGCCAAACATATTGGTTAAGTTTTAATTTGCGTTCGTTTTTAAAAGACACTAAAATTCCTGAATGGCTTAATTTGGCTTTTGGTTATGGCGCAGATGGTATGCTTTCTAGTAGAGGAGAAAGTGTTGATAATTTGTTTACAAATCAAAACCAATATAGGCAGTTCTATTTAAGTTTTGATGTAGATTTAACACGAATTAAAACCGAATCACATGTTTTAAAAACTATTTTTTCGGTGCTGAATGTTATTAAAATCCCACTTCCAACCGTTGAATTTAACAGCCAAAATAGGCCTGTATTTCGTCTATTCTACTTCTAAAAGGAACATTTAAACGATTAATTTTGAAATATTTAGAAATTCTTGTAATTTTGCCGGCTGAAATTTGATGAAGATTTGGTTTCTAATTTTTCATCTAAAATTCAAAATATGAATAAAAGATTAGTAGTTTATTCGGTTATGCCAATTTTGATTATAGTAATTGTTTTTGGCGCATTCAATAGTAATGTATATGTTGATTTTGCTGACTATTCAGTAAAATGCCTAGATTTGGATTTTAATATTTATGAAGACTTATCTCCAACCAATTCTGAGGTTGAGGTAGAAGATTCAGAAAACTGTTTTTTTCTACCAAAACTTGATAAATCTTTCATTGGTTTTAAAGAAGCTTTAGCGTTTAAAGAGTCTCGTGGTGATTATTTCACAGTAAATAGCTATGGTTATTTAGGAAAATATCAGTTTGGAAAAAATACTTTAGAGCTCATAGGAGTTTATAATACTGACGAATTTTTAAATGATCCGGAATTACAGGAAAAAGCGTTTATTGCTAATGCTGCTCGTAACAAATGGATTTTAAGAAGAGACATTAAACGTTTTGTTGGGAAACATATAGATGGTGTTCTAGTAACTGAATCTGGAATATTAGCTGCAGCTCATTTAGCTGGTCCAGGAAGTGTAAAAAAATATTTACGTAGCTATGGCGCAATTGGATTTGCTGATGCTTATGGAACTACCATTAGAAATTATATGAAAAAATTCTCTGGATACGATACATCTTTTATCGTAGGAGATAAGGAAGCGAAAGCTATTCTATAATCAATCTTTTTGAATGATGAATATAGCTGGCCTTTTATTAAGGTCAATTGTAGTGCGTTTCCATTCGTCAACAGTTTTGGTTTTAATGTATTCTGTAGGCAACGTAATATCACAAGCGACACAAAGTCTTGTTTGGTTTTGTAGAGCAGAGCATATGTCTTCTAGAATTTTATTGTTTCTGTATGGTGTTTCAATAAAAATTTGCGATTGATTCTGATCAAATGACACGCGCTCTAATTGTTTCAGTTTGGTTTTACGTTCGCCTTTTTCAATGGGTAGGTAACCATTAAAGGTAAAACTTTGACCATTCATTCCGGAGCTCATAAGCGCTAATAGAATCGATGATGGTCCAACCATAGGAATCACTCTTATATTCTTTTGGTGCGCAATTTTAACGATTTCCGCTCCAGGATCAGCTATTCCAGGACAACCAGCTTCAGAAAGCAAGCCTACAGATTTTCCAGACTGACAAGCTTCTAAAAAAGATGGAAGCTCATTCGGTTCCGTATATTTATTGAGAATATTGATTTTAAGTGAGGCTTGAGATTTTCCGGAGCTTATTTTTTTAATAAATCGTCTGGCTGTTTTTTCATTCTCAACAATATAATAATCTACAGACTCTATGATTTTTTTTACTGAGATAGGTAAAACCTCCAGAGGAGCATTATCTCCTAAGCGAGTAGGTATTAAATACAAGTTTCCTAAGCTGTCTAGCATTATTGAGTTACTAATTTTTTATAAACAACGTTGCCATTATGAAGGTATA
>CAZRDG010000218.1:0-4721 GCA_964598775.1 uncultured Lacinutrix sp. | reverse complement strand
CTCGTGGAGGCCGCTTTATGGCACACCATATTATGGTTCCTAAACAAGGAGTTGCTATCCACATTAACGCCTTTAATTTTCCTGTCTGGGGAATGTTAGAAAAATGTGCAGTTAACTGGATGGCTGGTGTACCTGCTGTTGTATTACCTGCCCCTTCATCATCTTATTTAGCTGAAGCAGTAGCAAGAGAAATTATCAATTCAGGAATACTGCCTGAAGGAGCTTTACAAATAATTAATGGAACTGTTAAAAATATTTTGGATACTGTAGAATCTCAAGATGTTGTAACATTTACAGGTTCTGCTGCTACAGGACGTTTATTAAAAGCTCATCCAAGAATTATACAAGAAGCAGTCCCTTTTACAATGGAAGCAGATTCATTAAATGCTTCAATTTTAGGTGAAGATGCAGTTCCGGGTACTCCAGAATTTGAATTGTTTATAAAAGAAGTTAGAAAGGAAATGACTGTTAAAGCTGGGCAAAAATGTACAGCAATTAGACGTATTATTGTTCCAGAAAAACTTATTGATGATGTTCAAAACGCATTAAGTATTGAACTAGATAAAGTAACAATAGGTGACCCAAGATTAAAAGAAGTAAGAATGGGTTCCCTTATTAGCAGACAACAAGTAGATGCTGTTAAAAAGTCAGTTTCAGACATAGCCCAAGAAGCTTCAATTGTCTATGGAAGTTTTGATGAAATAAAAACTGTTGGAGCAGATTATAATAAAGGTGCATTTATAAGTCCAATTGTACTTAGAACTGACTATCCTTTCAAAAATATTGCAGTTCATGAACGAGAAGCATTTGGACCTGTTAGTACTATTATGCCTTATAAGAATTTAGAAGAAGCCATTCAATTAGCTAAAATGGGTAAAGGATCTTTAGTGTCTTCAATAGCTACAAATAATGATAAAATCGCTAAAGAATATGTTGTTAATACAGCATCTCATCATGGACGTATTTTAGTATTAAATAGAGAAAGCGCAAAAGAAAGCACAGGTCATGGTTCGCCACTACCAAGTTTGGTTCATGGTGGTCCAGGACGTGCAGGAGGTGGAGAAGAAATGGGAGGCATGCGAGGAATAAAACATTATTTACAACGAACAGCCATTCAAGGTTCTCCAACAACATTAACCGAAATCACAGGGGTTTACCAACCTAATGCTGCTTACAAGGAAGCAGAACAGCATCCTTTTAAATACCATTGGGAAGATATTCAACCAGGAATGTCAATGAAAACGCATAAACGAACCATTACGGATACAGATATTATAAACTTTTCCAATATTACTTGGGATCATTTTTATGCACATACAGACATCACTTCATTAGATGGAAGTATTTTTGAAAAAAGAACAGCACATGGGTATTTTATTATATCAGCTGCAGCAGGATTATTTGTTTACCCTAATAAGGGTCCAGTTTCTGCAAATTACGGATTAGAAGATTGTCGTTTTTTACGTCCTTTATACCATAATGATACTATATATGTGCGTTTAACTTGTAAACAAAAAGTAGATAGAGATGTTGCCTCTGCAGAGCATCCTAGTGGTATTGTAAAATGGTTTGCTGAAATATTTGATGCTGAAGATGAATTGGTTGCAGTAGCTACTGTTTTAACTATGGTTCAAAAAAAGCAAAATACATTTATTGAAATGACAGAGAGTAAAATTGATGAATGTCTATTAAAATTAAATGAGAATACTAAGCCTAAATGGGGTTCAATGTCTGCTCAGCAAATGATTGAACATTTAGAATACACCTATAAAATTGCATCTGGTGAAATACAAGATTTTGAAGTAGCAACTCCAGAAAAAATCTTAGATAAAGTATATAATACTCTATATAATTATGATAAAATGCCTAGAGAATTTGATTTTCCTCTTGCAGATAAAGCAAAAATAAATGCTCTTAGACATCAAGATTTAGAAACTGCTAAAATAAAATTAAAAGAGTCTAGAACAAACTACTTAAATTTTTTCAAAGAAAATCCTGAGTCTAAAACAAAAAATGTTGTCTTTGGAGAATTAAATAAATACGAATGGTATTTATTAGAACGTAAACACTTAAATCATCATTTTGAACAATTTGGATTACTTTAAATATGGAACCATACGTTAAAATACATACAAAAAATGAAATAGGTTATATTGAGTTTTTTCACCCAGCGCATAACTCATTGCCTTCAACACTTTTGTCAGAATTAGCAAGAACTATAACTTTTGCTGGAGAGGATGATAACATTAAAGTTATTGTTTTAAAAAGTGGAGGTGATAGAACTTTTTGTGCAGGAGCAAGTTTTGAAGAATTAGTTGCAATAAATGATGAAGAATCAGGAAAACAATTTTTTTCTGGATTTGCAAATGTAATAAACGCTATGCGAAAATGTCCAAAATTCATTATTGGGCGCATACAAGGAAAAACAGTTGGTGGAGGTGTTGGATTAGCATCTGCAACAGATTATTGTATGGCTACAAAATATGCTTCAATTAAATTAAGCGAATTAAATGTGGGAATAGGACCTTTTGTGGTTGGTCCAGCAGTACAAAGAAAACTCGGATTAAGTGCAATGTCTCAAATTGCAATAGATGCAAATACATTTTATGATGCAGAATGGGCTTTGAATAAAGGGTTATACACAAAATTATTTGACTCTATTGAATTATTAGATGATGCTGTTCAATCTTTTGCTGAAAATTTAAGTAATTATAATCCTAAAGCTATGTCAGAAATGAAAACTATGTTTTGGAGAGGGACTGAAGATTGGGATCAACTTTTAATGCAAAGAGCAAAAATTAGCGGAAGACTTGTGCTTTCTGATTTTACTAAAGAAAAATTAAAAGGGTTTCAATAAATGATATACAGTTTTAAAGGGTATATACCAGTAATTCATGAAAGTAGTTTTGTGCATCCTTTAGCTGCAGTTACAGGAAATGTTATTATTGGTAAACATTGTTATATAGGTCCTGGAGCAGCCATTAGAGGAGATTGGGGACAAATCATTCTAGAAGATGGAGTAAACGTTCAAGAAAATTGCACAGTACATATGTTTCCTGGTAAATCTATCACGCTAAAAGAAAGTGCTCATATAGGTCATGGAGCCATTATTCATGGAGCTAATATTGGTAGAAATGTATTGGTAGGCATGAATACTGTGATTATGGATGATGCCGTAATTGGTGACGAATGTATTGTTGGAGCAATGGCGTTTGTAAAAGCAGAAAGCATAATTCCGAAGCGAAGTTTAGTAGTTGGCAATCCAGCAAAAGTGGTGAAACAAGTGACAGATGAAATGATAGATTGGAAAACTAAAGGAACAACATTGTATCAGCAATTGCCAAAAGAATGTCATGAAAGTCTAAAAGAAGTTGAGCCCTTGCGTGAGATTCCTGAGAACATGAAAATACAAGAAGGTGTTTATGATACGCTCAGAGAATTCATGAAGAAATAAGATTTAAAAACTAACAAACATTAGTTCATATAATGTCAAGATTTGAATTTAAAATGCCCAAACTGGGAGAAAGTATTACCGAAGCAGCCATAATTACATGGTTCAAAAATGTTGGTGATACTATTGAGCAAGATGAAATGCTCTTAGAGGTTGCTACGGATAAAGTAGATTCTGAAGTGCCTTCAACTGTGTCTGGTATTGTAGAAGAAATTTTATTCAAAGCCAATGAGGTTATAAAAATTGGAGACACGATTGCCATAATTAAAACTGATGGAAAAGTTGTCCAACCTAAAAAACGGGAAAAGAAAGTTGAGAATAGAATTGTAAAGCAAGAAGACAAAACGACCTTAAAAAGACTAAAACAGCTTGCTGTTGCAAACCAAAATAATGACACATTCTTTTCGCCACTTATTATTGCTATTGCTAAAGAACAGCACATTAGTTTTGAGGAATTGGCTCGAATTCCGGCTACAGGTAATGACGGACGTTTACGTAAGAGTGATGTATTTCAATATATAAAGGAAGGTCGTCCTTACAAATTTGTACAACCGAGCGTTACGCGAGATCCGACAGCTTATAGTATTCCTCAACCAAACTTAGATAAAGGCAAAGGGAAGATTGTAAAAATGGATAGAATGCGCCAAATGATTGCAGATCGTATGGTATATTCAAAACATACTTCACCACATGTTACTGCATATGTTGAAGCCGATTTAACAGATTTGGTTCAATGGCGAAATGCGAATAAAACGGCCTTCCAGGAAAAATATAACTGCAAGTTAACATTCACACCTTTATTTGTTGAGGCTGTAGCAAAAGCAGTTAAAGATTTTCCAATGATTAATGTATCTGTTGATGGTGAAAATATCATTGTCAAAGAGCATATAAATATAGGAATGGCCACAGCATTACCAAGCGGAAATTTAATTGTCCCAGTGGTTAAAGATGCAGACAAAAAAAGTTTAAAAGATTTGGCTTCTAATGTTAATAAATTATCAGTAAAAGCAAGAAATAATAAGTTAGATCCTGAAGATATTAAAGGAAGCACATTTACCATTTCTAATGTTGGAACCTTTGGAAGTGTCATGGGAACACCAATCATCAATCAACCTGAAGTAGCCATATTGGCAATGGGAATTATTAAAAAGAGACCAGAAGTTATAGAAACCGAAAAAGGAGACGAAATAGCTATTAGGAGCATAATGTACTTATCATTATCGTTTGACCATAGAGTAGTTGACGGTTATTTAGGAGGAAGTTTTGTACG
>CAZRDG010000217.1:0-4731 GCA_964598775.1 uncultured Lacinutrix sp. | reverse complement strand
AAAATTTTTAAGTGTTAGGGATGAAAGAGATGCTGCTAGATTAGATCCAAATGGTAGGGAATTAATGGAAGCCAAAGACATTGAATTACATGAAGTAGGAAAAAAAAGAAGAGATTTTCCACATGATTTTGTAGACAAAAATCCTGACTTAGATGTGTCATTACTAATCTTAGAAACTCAAATGATTGGTATTAATCAAAATATGGAGCGCTTTAAGGCTAACGCTGAAGTATTACAAGATGTTATAAAAAGAAATGCTGCAAATAAATTCATTGGTCAAAAATTAAATGCTTTTATTGCTCAAAAAGAGGCTGAAGCAAGATTGGATATTGGCAGAGAAGCGCCTGACTTTAGAGCTCCAAACCCAAATGGAGAAATGATCTCATTAAAAGATATAAAAGGTAAAGTTACTATTATTGATTTCTGGGCAGCTTGGTGTGGACCTTGCAGAAGGGAAAATCCAAACATTGTTAAAATTTATGAGAAGTATCACGATAAAGGTCTAGAGATTATTGGAGTATCATTAGATGGAAGAAACAATCAACCTGACCCAAAACAACAATGGTTAAAAGCGATTGATGATGATGGTTTGCCATGGCACCACGTCTCTAATTTAATGTACTTTAGAGATCCAGTAGCTGAACTTTACAATATTAATGCTATTCCTGCAACTTTTGTTTTAGATGAAAACGGAATTATTGTTGGAAAGAAATTAAGAGGAGAAGCCCTTGAAAATAAAATTGCCGAGCTTCTAGACTAAACTTAGGCTTTAAATTTTTCCAGTTTTTCGCATAACATACAGCAATACAATAGGTACAGCTAATAAGCCCACCATTAGTAGATTTTCTTTGAATAGCCATGTGGCTAATATTAAGGTTATCACATAGCCTCCAATGGCACCTCCAAAGTGGGCATCGTGGCCAATATTACCAACTCTATTTTTCATTCCATAAATTGAATAGAGCAAATAGCCTATACCAAATATATAAGCTGGAATAGCTATTGGTATAAACATCATATATAATTTCATGTCTGGATTGAGTAATATTGCTGAATACAAAATACCAGTAACTGCTCCACTAGCTCCTACTGCACTGTAATGGTACTCATTTTTGTGAAAGTAAAAGGACAATAAATTACCAACAATGAGGCTACCAAAATACACTAGCAAAAAATTTACTGAGCCTAAATAACCAATCACCTCATCAGCAAAAAAATACAAAGTAAACATGTTGAAAAACAAGTGCATTTCGTCTACATGCAGAAAACCTGAAGCAATCATACGTATTTGCTCACCTCTTCTGATACCTCCAATATTGAACTTGTGCTTTTCAAAAAAAGAAAAATCATTGAAACCTTTTAAAGAAACAATAATATTGATTCCTATTATTAAAATGGTTACTAAATCTAAATTGCCCATAAACTGTAAACGTTAAAAACAAATATAGCATATATTTGTACTTGCAAATCTAAAATTAAATAATGCAATTTTTAGCTTACGTTATCATTTATCCATTTTTATGGCTCATTTCTATACTACCTTTTAGTTTGCTATATGCTGTATCTGATGGTTTGTTCGTTCTAGCCTATCACATTATTGGCTATAGAAAAAAAGTGGTGAAAGCCAATTTAAAGCTTGTATTTCCTGAGAAATCAGAGGCTGAGATACAACGTATTACAAAAAAATTCTATCATCATTTATGCGATATGATTTTGGAGTCTATAAAATCCTTGTCCATTTCTGAAGCTACCATGAAAAAACGCTTTACCTTCACCAATGTTGAAGAGTTAAAACAATTTGAAGACCAACACAAAAGCGTTGTTCTCATGTGTGGTCACTATGCAAATTTTGAATGGATTTTCATTTTACAACGCTATGTGAAATTTAAAGGCTATGCTATATACAAACGTCTTGCAAATAAGTATTTCGATAGATTAATAAAGCGTATAAGAGCGCGATACAACAGTTATCTAATTACCACAAAAGAATCCATTCCAACTTTAGTTAAAGCGAAACAGGATGGTGAATTAACAATGAATGGCTTCGCCTCAGACCAATCACCAAAAGTGTATAAAACCTTTCATTGGGCAAATTTTATGGAAATTAAAGTCCCTGTACATACTGGAGCTGAAATGTTAGCTAAAAAATTAGATATGGCAGTTGTATTTTTTGCTGTGAAAAAAGTAAAGCGTGGTTACTACGAAACGACTTTTAAAACGCTTGCAAACAATGCGAAAGATTTTGAAGATTATCAAATTACCGAGGCATTTTTAAAATTAGTTGAAAATCAAATCTACGTAGCTCCGGAATATTACCTATGGACGCATAAGCGTTGGAAACATAAAGATAGCGTTCCTGAAAAATTTCAATAATTAAAGTTCAAACCAATCGTTTATGGTTTGATCTCTTTTGGTTGCTTTAAAGGTTTTATGCACAAACTCGTTGGTAAATCTGTCATAATCATAATCCTTAGCCCATTCTTCGTGATGTTTAGCTAATTCTAGTATACTCTTACACACGTACTCAATTTCTTCACAACTGGTTGTTGGGTGAATAGACATACGGATCCAACCTGGCTTTCGAGCCAAGTCTCCAATAGAGATTTCGTTCGTCAATTCATTTGATGTTGCTTGATCTACATGCAATAAGAAGTGACCATATGTACCTGCACAACTGCAACCACCTCGAGTTTGAATACCAAAACGATCGTTTAATAATTTAACACCAAGGTTGTAGTGTAAATTGTCAATGTAAAACGAAATGACTCCTAATCTATTGGTGTGTTGTGGTGCTAGAATATTTATGTTGTCGACATTTCCTAATCGATCAAAAACTTGTTCAAGAATTTCGTGCTCGCGTTCCAACATTTGAGACACTCCCATTTTTTCTTTAAGCTTAATTGCTAAAGCCGTTTTAATAGTTTGCAAGAACCCAGGAGTACCTCCGTCTTCTCTATCTTCAATATTGTCAAAATACTTATGTTCACCCCAAGGATTGGTCCAACTCACAGTACCTCCTCCTGGACAATCAGGAATCATATTGTGATAGAGTTTTTTATTAAACAGCAAAACACCGCAGGTTCCAGGTCCTCCTAAAAATTTATGAGGCGAAAAGAAAATGGCATCCAAATAAGCCTCTTCATCTTCTGGATGCATATCAATATCTACATAAGGAGCTGCACATGCGAAATCTACAAAACATACACCTCCATGTTGATGCATGACTTTAGCTATGGCATGATGTGGTGTTTGAATTCCAGTCACATTTGAACCTCCAGTAATTGATGCTATTTTAAGTGGTCTGTCTTTATATTGTTCTAAAAGTGCTTTCAAATTATCCATGCAAAACAAGCCTTCCGAGCATGGTGGAATTACCTCAACCTTGGCCATCGTTTCCAACCAAGAGGTTTGGTTCGAGTGGTGCTCCATATGCGTAATAAACACAACAGGTTTTATCTCATCAGGAATATTTGTATACTTAGTTAAGTTTTCAGGTACTTTCAATCCGAGGATACGCTGAAACTTATTGACGACGCCTGTCATACCAGTTCCAGACACAATTAGCACATCATCTTCATTACAATTCACATGTTTTTTAATGATGCGTTTAGCCTTGTGATAAGCCATGGTCATGGCTGTACCAGACTCGGTGGTTTCGGTATGTGTATTTGCTACATAAGGTCCAAAATCGTGAAGCATTTTTTCTTCAATAGGTCTATACAAACGCCCAGAAGCTGTCCAATCTGTATACACCATTTTTTGCATTCCGTAAGGAGATTCAAATTCCAAATCAACGCCAAGAATATTATCTCTAAACGGTTTGAAATACTGCTCTAATTCAGATTTATGTGATTTTTTTACTTCTGTCGTGATCATCTTCTTCGTATTAACAATACTAATTTACTAAATATTAGCCACTTCTTTAATTTCTGCAATTATCTTGTCTGCCAAGGCATTGGCTTCGTGTTGCGATTTAGCTTCTGTATAAATTCTTATAATAGGTTCTGTATTGCTTTTTCTTAGGTGAACCCAATTTTCAGCAAAGTCAATTTTCACACCATCTATAGTTGTAATATCCTCATTAGAATAACGCTTTTTCATGGCTTCTAAAATAGCATCAACATCTAAAGTTGGTGTTAGTTCAATTTTCTTCTTACTCATAAAATAAGAAGGATAACTGGCTCTTAACTCACTTACAGACATTTTCTTCTCTGCTAACAAACTCAAAAACAGCGCCACTCCAACTAAAGCATCGCGTCCATAATGTAACTCTGGATAAATGATACCTCCATTGCCTTCACCTCCTATAATAGCATTGTTTTTTTTCATGAGTTCTACCACATTCACTTCGCCAACAGCGCTGGCTTCATAAGTTTGTCCATGAGCTTCTGTAACATCTCGTAATGCTCTTGATGAACTCATGTTACTCACAGTACTCCCAGGTGTTTTACTCAACACATATTCTGCACAAGCTACCAAAGTATACTCTTCGCCAAACATTTCGCCATCTTCACAAACAAAAGCTAAACGATCGACATCTGGATCAACAACAATTCCAAAATCAGCATGTTCTTTAACAACCATTTCTGATAAATCGGCCAAGTGTTCTTTTAGTGGTTCTGGATTATGAGGAAATTGGCCATTTGGCGTGCAATACAATTTTACGGCATGCACTCCTAAACGCTCCAATAATCTCGGAATAGCAATACCACCTGTTGAATTAACACCATC
>CAZRDG010000216.1:0-4734 GCA_964598775.1 uncultured Lacinutrix sp. | reverse complement strand
TGCAAAAAGACCTCAATGACAATATTTGTGAAGAACAAGTTTTTGAACGTATCTATAATAAATATGCCAATGACTTGCATGATTTTTTGTACTATAAATATGGTGCAAATTTAAATCCGAACGATAAAGCTCAAGATGCTTTTATAAAACTTTGGGACAACTGCAAAAAAATAACCTTTGCTAAGGCAAAGTCCTACTTATTTACTGTAGCTAATAACATGATGCTTAACGAAGTAAAACACCAAAAAGTAGTTTTAAAATATCAGCAAGAAAACCACAAGCATTATACGAATGAGAATCCTGAATTCGTTTTAGAAAAGCAAGAGTTTTTAATTCGATATCAAAATGCATTAGAACGATTAACCGAAGAGCAACGTGTTGCCTTTTTATTAAATAAAGCTGATGGTAAAAAACATAGTGAAATTGCAGAAATTTTGGGTGTGACTCAAAAAGTCGTTGAATATAGGATTTACAGTGCCTTTAATGCCTTAAAAAAGGAATTAGAAGGATTTAAAATAAAATAATCAGGAGAATTGTAATTGAAGTTGTTATATACTAAAGTGACGTATAGATGGATAAAAATTACTTGATAGAAAAATGGTTAAAAAACGAACTTACTGAGGCTGAAAAACAAAGCTTTAGCAAGTTAGACGATGCTGAATTTAACCAAAATATAATTGATAATGCCATACATTTTAAAGCTTCTCATCACGCCAAAATTAATGATTTTAATACTTTTAAAACGCATTATGATTCTCAAAATACGCCAATAAAAAAACTAAATTGGTGGAGTCCTTTAATTAAAATCGCTAGTGTTTTGGTTATTACTTTAGGTGTCTATTTTGCTTTTTTTAATAATTCAGAAACTCTTTATAAAACAATAGCAAGTGAAAAAATAAGTGTTGAGCTTCCAGATGAATCAAAAGTAGAATTAAATGCGCAATCGTCTATTGCTTTTAACTCTAAAAACTGGAAAAACAATAGAGCTGTAAAACTGCAAGGTGAAGCATATTTTAAAGTGGCCAAGGGGAATGTTTTTGATGTTACAACAACTCAAGGTAAAGTCACAGTAGTTGGCACACAATTTAACGTAAAACAACGTGAAAATTACTTTGAGGTTAAATGCTTTGAAGGAATTGTAAAAGTGATTGCAAACGATATGACAAAACAATTAGTAGCTGGAGAAACATTTCAATTACTAAATGGCCAATTTTCAGAAGGAAAAACAAATGCTTCTGGCCCAAAATGGATGGATAATATGAGTGAGTTTGAGGCTATTCCTTTTAAACAAGTTCTGGCAGAATTAGAACGTCAATATAACATACAAATAACCATTGAGTCTGTTGATATTGATAGATTGTTTACTGGTGGTTTCATGCATACTAATTTAGAGAATGCCCTGAAAGCAATCACTCAACCAATGAATGTGACCTTTGAATTAAACACATCAAACATGGTAATAATTCATGGAACGAACAATTAAACACATTACCTTATTATGCTGCTTATGGGTTATTGTCATGGGAAGTTATGCCCAAACTTCGAATAAAGAACAACCACTTTCGCAAATTTTATATACCCTGCAAAACGACTATCAAGTTCAATTTAATTATGCTGAAGATACTATAGAAGGTATTGCTCTTGAACCTCCTTTAAAAAGTTTAACACTAACAAAAATATTGGCTTTTCTGGAAGCAAAGACAAATTTATCCTTTACTTTAATTAGTGACAATATTGTATTAATCCAACCCAAAGAAGGCTATTTAATATGTGGTTATATTAAGGATAAAAACAGTAACCAACCTATTGAAAATGTAACAATTCAAACAAGTAAAAATACTGCCATTACGAACGAAATTGGTTTTTTTCAAATTGAAGTTAGTAATGCTTCAGAACAAATTGTTTTGAGGCATTTAAGCTATAAAGCCTTATCAAACCCTTTAAGTCAAATTCAATCCTCAAATTGTGACGATATATTAATGGAGCCTCATTTTCAATCGTTGTCTGAAATAGTTATTTCAAATTATATTACCAGTGGAATAAATAAAATAAACAATGGATCCTTTAAAATAGATTTTTCGGATTTTGAAATCCTTCCAGGACTTATAGACAATGACGTTTTACATTCTATACAATCGTTTCCAGGCATACATAGCGTCAATGAAACAGTTTCAAATATTAATATTAGAGGTGGAACTCATGATCAAAACCTAATTCTTTGGGACGATATTAAGATGTATCAATCTGGTCATTTTTTTGGTCTAATTTCCATGTACAACCCACAAATTACCCAAAAAGTGATTCTAAGAAAAAATGGAACAGATGCCAGTTATACTGATGGTGTCTCGGGTTCGATAATGATGCAAACTGAAAAAAATGTCAATGATACATTTAAGGGTATACTTGGTGTAAATTTAACAGATGCTAATGGTTTTATCGACTTGCCAATTAGTGAAAAATCCTCATTGCAAATAGCTGCAAGAAAATCAATTAATGACGTAATTGAAACCCCAACCTATACTGCTTATTTTGACAGAATCGCACAAAATACAGAAGTTAGTAATAACAATACGACAATAACCAATTCTAATCAAACCTTTGATTTTTATGATACATCCATTCGATGGATTTATAATTTAAGCGAAAAGGATGAATTGCGACTAAACTTTATTAACGTTTATAATGAATTGCAATTTGATGAAAACGCAATTGTTAATAATGAATCGATATCTCGAGAAAGTAATCTAACTCAAAATAGCATCGCTGGATCATTAAAATACAATAGAATTTGGAATAATAAATTCCAAACTATGTTAGAAATTTATGAAACAGACTATAAACTTAAGGCAGAAAACGCCAATATTTTACAAGCTCAACGATTTCTGCAAGAAAATAAAGTATCTGAAACCAGTGTCAAACTGAAATCCAATTATAAATTTAATAACAGTATTCAACTCATAGGTGGTTATCATTTTGTAGAAACCGAAATTACCAATTTAGATGATGTAGATAATCCCTTATACAGACTGTTGGTTTCCGAAGTTGTAAGAACTCATGGTGTTTTTTCTCAATTGAACTATAAATCACCAAATGCAAACACAAACATTAACTTAGGGCTTAGATACAACTATATTAGTAAGTTTAAAAAATCTTTGTTTGAACCTCGTTTTAGTTTGAGTCAACAGTTTTTAACTCATTTTACTTTTGAAATCTTAGGAGAATATAAACATCAAAACACCTCTCAAGTCATTAATTTTCAAAACGATTTTTTGGGTATTGAAAAACGCAGATGGCAATTATCTAACAATGATGATATTCCTATAATTAAAAGTAAACAAATTTCTGCTGGATTAAGCTATAATGAACATGGTTGGCTAATAAACACGGAGTTTTATTATAAAAATATTGAAGGCATCACATCACAAAGTCAAGGGTTTCAAAATCAATATGAGTTTATTAAAAGTACAGGTAGCTATATAGTTAAAGGCATTGATGTTTTATTTAAAAAACAAATTGATAAATTTAATTCATGGTTAAGCTATTCATTTATGGATAATCAATATAGTTTTAAAACACTTGAGCCTACTGAATTTTCAAGCAATTATAATATTTCCCATTGGACAACCTTTGGATTAGCTTATAGTGCAAAAAATATCAAACTGTCTGCGGGTTTAAATTGGCATTCTGGAAAACCAATTACAACTCCAATGACTAATAATGAAATTGTAGACAATGAGGTCAATTTTGGACCTACAAATACCTCAAATTTAAGTGACTATTTACGTTTAGATGTTTCAGCTATATATGATTTTAATCTTGGTAAAAAAGCAAAAGCCAATCTTGGCGTTTCGTTTTGGAATGTGCTAAACAAAGAAAATGAAATCAACAGTTTTTATCGTGTTAATAACGAAACACTTAATGAAATCATTCAACGTTCTCTAGGTTTTACTCCTAATGCTGTATTTAGTATCTATTTTTAATACTAAATAAAATAATTAGTTACTTCCCGATACAATATTTAACTAACCCTATATTCATTGGTGCTATTGTATTTGGGCAACAAATAGCATACAAAAAATGGATAATAAGAGAAGATTAGTAACAACTATTAATAAATAGAGCAACAAATATAGCATAAAAAAAACCGCTCGATTAGAGCGGTTTCCAAATAAAAACACCAAGCATTAATTAGCTGTACCAGAGCCTAAATAAATACTGTTTGATACTTGACTACCATCAGCAGAAATAAAAGCCATAAATAGCTCTACTGTATCTCCTGCATAAGTTGTTGGGATTGGAATAATTTGAGAACCTACTGCTCTGTCTGCTCCATCAAGTAAAGAAATGGATTCCTTTTTTGATGGATTGTAAACCAATAACATCGCCTTGTCAGTAGCATTTGCGTTACCTTCAGCAGAGTTATCATCCCAACCAAACGTTACTTCTCCAGCAGTTGCTAAATCAGTCGTTGGGTTTAGCACACCAGATAAACCTCCTCGACTTACTAAAGCGTTTGGATAGTCAACAACAAAGTTAGGTTCAGTACCTGTAATCGCATTATTCAATACATACGACATTGCAGCATTAAATTCTGTTTTCTTAACAGCTAACCCTTTATATCCTAACTTAATAAAAGGCTTTACAGCCTGTAAAAATTCTAAAGTGGCAGTAAACTTGGTTCTTTGGTTTACTTGACCAACAGTTCTTGGATTGGCTACACTTGAAGGTTTAATT
>CAZRDG010000215.1:0-4746 GCA_964598775.1 uncultured Lacinutrix sp. | reverse complement strand
TGAAAGCCTAGCCTATGGCTTATATGAGTCAAATATGCTCTTTTAGGCTTAACCAGTTCTATGAAGGCAAGGGCTTCCTTAAGGTTAAAATGTGATTGATGTGGTTCAATTCGCAAAGCATTTACTACTAAAACATCAAGATTTTGCAGTTTTACCAATTCGGAATTTTCAACTGTTTTTACATCAGTTAAATAAGCGAAGTCCTTAAACCTATAACCAAAAACCTGTAATTTATCATGATACACATTTATTGGAATCACCTCAAGATTTCCTAGCAAAAATGGTTCGTTTTTAATTTCATGTGTTGATACGCTTGGCGCTCCAGGATAACGATTTTCTGTCTCAAAAATATATGCAAATCGTTCATGAAAGGCTTTAATCACGCGTTCATGTGCGTATAATGGCAAAGGTCCTTGCATAAAACAAAATGGTCGTATGTCATCTAAACCAGCAACATGATCTGCATGTTCATGTGTAAACACAATACCATCAATTTTACTGCAATTTACTCTTAACATTTGGTATCTAAAATCTGGACCACAATCTACCACATAGGCAAAATCTTCCCATTCGACCAATATAGAAACACGCAAGCGCTTATCCTTTTTATTAGTGCTTAAACAAACGGGATGATTGCTACCAATTATCGGTATACCTTGAGAAGTTCCTGTGCCTAAAAATGTAACTTTCAAATGTGTTAATTTTAAAACAAAAATAGGGTTTATTTTTTTCTTTGCGTCTCTAATTTAATACCTTTGTTATATACTATAAATTCAACATTATAAATGGAAATTACTCTTAAAGGCGATATGGTTATCGAAAATGTGCCTTCAATTAAACAGAAAGCACTTCGAATAAATTTGAACGAAAATATCTATGGATCTTTCGCCGAAATTGGAGCAGGACAAGAAACAGTAAGACAATTTTTTAGAGCAGGAGGAGCTTCAAGAACCATTGCAAAATCGATGTCAGCCTATGATAAAGATTTTAGTGATGCCATTTACGGAATTGAAAATGACAAACGTTATGTAACAGAGGCACGTTTAAGAAAAATGTTAAATCATGAAATTGGTTTAATTGAAGAGCGTATCTCTCGTGAAAAACACCCAAATAAATTATTCTTTTCGTTTGCAAATACAGTTGCCACCATCGATTTTGCAAAAAAATATAAAGGTCATGGTTGGGTTGGAATAAAATATCAATTAGAACCAGATCAAGCTTATAATGATATTGTACTTCATTTACGTTTTAAAGAAAATGATGCAAGACTTCAGCAAGAAACATTAGGTATATTAGGTACAAACCTTATATATGGCGCTTTCTATAAGTACAATGAGCCTAAAAAACTTTTGCGTTACTTATATGACCATTTGGATAAAGATCAATTGGAAATCGATACAATCAATTTTTCAGGTCCAGTATTTGAAGATGTTGACAACCGATTAATGAGTTTACAACTGGTTAAAAACGGAATGACAGATGCCGTAATGTTTTCACCAGATGGAAACAATGTTTTGCCAGCAAGAGTATTATACAAAAAGAACATACTAACACTACGTGGAAGTTTCAGACCAGTAACCAAGGTTAATATGGACATGTATGAGAAATCATATAATATGTTCTTAAAAGAAAATAGAGTTGATCCTGAAAATACTCAAGTAGTTTTTGAAATTACGCTATCTAACTTAAGAGCTGAAGGAGAAATTGACGAGCAAGATTTCATGGATAGAGCTCGACTATTATGTTCTTTAGGACAAACTGTACTAATCTCAAATTTCCAAGAATATTATAAATTAGTTGAATACTTCTCGCAATACTCGAAGAGCAGAATGGGATTAGCCATGGGAGTAAATAACCTTGTCGATATATTTGACGAAAAATACTATCGCCATTTGAGTGGTGGCATTTTAGAGGCTTTCGGAAAATTATTCTTTAAAGATTTACGTGTTTACTTGTATCCAATGCAAAATGAAGACGGCACAGTTACTAATAGCGAAAACTTAAAGGTACATCCAAGAATGAAAGAATTGTACAAATTCTTTAAGTACAATGGCAAAGTAGTTGATATTTCTGACCATGATCCAAATATCCTAACTATTTTCTCTCGAACAGTGCTTGGAATGATTGCCAATAATGAAGAAGGTTGGGAAGATATGCTTCCGCAAGGTGTTGCCGACTTGATTAAACAACAAAGCTTATTTGGTTGTGAAACTGAAGAAGTCCTTTATAATGAAGACGAAGATTAAAAAAAAGCGACCCTCAGGTCGCTTTTTTTTATAGTTCTAATATTTGAGATGCATGCTCTTTAGTTTTAACTTTATCGATAACATGAGAAATAACCCCATTCTCATCGATAACAAAAGTCATTCTGTGAATCCCATCATAAGTTTTTCCCATAAATTTCTTTTCTCCCCAAACTCCAAAAGCATTAATTACCTTTTTATCAACATCAGCTAATAAAGGATAAGGAAAAGAAAATTTATTTCTGAAATTGGATTGCTGCTTTTCAGAATCAGCACTCACACCAAGAATTTCATAGCCTTTTTTTTGCAGTTCTTTATAATTATCACTTAAACTGCAAGCTTCAAGCGTACAACCAGGAGTATTAGCCTTTGGATAGAAAAATACAACTAGTTTTTTGCCAATATAATCACTCAACCTAATACTATTCCCATCTTGATCTTTAGCCTCTAAATTTGGTGCCTTATCTCCTACTTTTAATGTCTTCATATTTATTAACTTTGATTTCTACAAAGATACACCAATGACCAAACAAGAAAAAGTAGATTTTGTTATAAATACCTTAAATAATCTCTATCCTGAAATCCCAATTCCTTTAGATCATAAAGATCCTTACACCCTTTTAATTGCAGTACTTATGTCTGCACAAAGTACAGATGTTCGTGTAAATCAAATAACGCCTTTGTTATTTGAAAAAGCAGATAACCCTTATGATATGGTGAAATTGAGTGTTGAAGATATACGAGAAATTATTAAACCTGTTGGTTTGTCTCCAATGAAAAGCAAAGGTATTCATGGACTATCAAAAATTTTGATTGAAAAACATAACGGTAAGGTTCCACAAAGCTTTGAAGATTTAGAAGCTTTGCCAGCCGTGGGTCATAAAACTGCTAGTGTTGTTATGTCTCAGGCTTTTGGAGTTCCAGCGTTCCCTGTAGACACTCATATTCATAGGCTTATGTACAGATGGAACTTGAGCAATGGCAAAAATGTGGTACAAACAGAAAAAGATGCCAAACGACTCTTTCCAAAAGAACTTTGGAACGATTTACATTTACAAATTATTTGGTACGGAAGAGAGTATTCTCCTGCAAGAGGTTGGAATCTTGATAAAGATATCATTACTAAAACAATAGGGCGAAAATCTTTAATACAAGAGTATTTTAAAGCAAAAAAGCCCTAATTTTAAAAATTAAGGCTCTTTTTCGCCAAAGTTTAGTTTAGAAGCGCTTCAAACTTTAATTTACTTTTACTACAATTTATAACACTTAAAGCTTGAGAAAAATTCAGAAGAAAATTAACCGTTTCTTCCTTCGGTTTTAATGTTTCAAAATGTTTTGAATCTTCAATGTAAAGTTTTGCCATTTACTTAATTTTTGGTGTTTAATATTTAATAAACGAAGCAAAACCATATATATTGTATTATTTTAAATTAATTTGTTAAAACTATATTGTGTTTGTCAATTACCTTTCTCAAATTAATGAGGGCATAACGCATTCTTCCTAATGCAGTATTGATGCTTACACCTGTTTTATCAGAGATTTCTTTAAAGCTCATGTCATTGTACATACGCATTACTAGAACTTGTTTTTGGTCTTCAGGAAGTTCTTCAATTAAACGTCTGACATCATCTTCAACTTGAGATTTTATAATACTTTTTTCAGCATTTAATGATGTATCACTAAGTACAGAAAATATATCAAAATCTGAACTGTTGTCAAATTTTGGCATGCGATTGTTCTTTCTAAAGTGGTCAATAACCAAGTTATGTGCAATACGCATCACCCAAGGCAAGAATTTACCTTCTTCATTGTATTTACCTAGTTTTAAAGTTCTGATAACTTTAATAAAAGTATCTTGAAAAATATCTTCTGTGATATCTCTATCAAATACTTTCGAGTAAATAAAACTGTAAATTTTTTGTTTGTGCCTGTTAATTAAGATAGCAAGTGAATTTTCATCACCTTTAATGTAGTCGCTTACCAAAACAGCATCTGTAATAAGTTCTCTTTTCATATCATTACTTTTAATACACAAAATAACTTTGTGTTTGGGGATTAAAATTTAAAAAGTAATGTTATGTTATAGGCTAATAGTTTAATTTGCTGTTCAATACGAAGTCAAATATAACAACAATCGTTCCTAAAATGCAAAAAGAATTTACTTTTTTTAACAATTTAACATAATTAACCTCCATTTTTATTGCTGCAATACTTGTAGTATCTTTGCAAGATTATTTTGGCTAAACACTGATGAATACAGACATTTCAAACAAAAACCCTAAGACAAATATCCTTATAAAAGGTGCAAAACTGCATAATCTAAAAAACATTGATGTTGTAATTCCAAGGAATAAATTAGTGGTTATTACTGGTTTATCTGGTTCTGGAAAGTCTAGTTTAGCATTTGACACCTTATATGCTGAAGGTCAAAGACGTTATGTAGAAAGCCTTTCAAGCTATGCTAGACAGTTTTTGGGTAGACTTAATAAGCCTAAAGTAGAT
>CAZRDG010000214.1:0-4752 GCA_964598775.1 uncultured Lacinutrix sp. | reverse complement strand
GGAAAAGAAAATGGATAAATCAAAATCGATGATAAACAAGAATATTAAAAGCAACACAGCTACAATAATAAGTATTCTTCTATTAGCTTCGCGATCTGGTTCTTCTTTAAGTTCATCAAGTGCATTCGTGAATTTTCCTTTTATTCCAGTGCTCCCAATCGTTTTTCTATAATCGTCAAATTTGTGTTTAATTTCAAATGGACTACCTCCATCTTCATTAGACTTGTAATAACGTGGTTGATAACTGAATTTTTTATTTTTACGTAGCTTGAAAATTCCCATAACGTATAGTTTTAATTTTACATAAACTTTATTTCTAGTACGTACATACAAATCAATAATAGTACCAAAATCAGAAATAAAACAGGCAACGAAAACAATCCTCTGCTTTTTAGTTTTGTTGAATTTCTAACGCTTTGCCATTTTGATGACAGTTCACTGTCTTTAGTGGCTTCATCTGTACGAGCCAATGTGTCATCACTTTTGGAATATCTTGGCTTATAATTGAATCGTTTATGTTTACGTTGTTTAAACAAAATTAAGATTGTTCATGCACATCAAATGTACTTAAAATACAGCGAAAATAGGGCTTTTGAATCCCAAAAATTGTTAACAATAAAAGAAAAAAGAAACCTTTTAGGCAATTCGTCTTAGCTCAGCCATTTTAATGGCTGCAATAGCAGCTTCAGTGCCTTTATTACCATGTTTACCTCCAGAACGAGCTAGAGATTGCTCCATGGTATTATCTGTTAAAACACAAAATATAACTGGAGTATCGTGTAGTATGTTAAGATCTTTAATACCCAGAGTAACGCCATCACAAACAAAATCGAAATGCTTAGTTTCACCCTGTATCACACAACCAATAGCAATAACAGCATTAACTCTATGCTCTTGCATTTTTTTACTACCATAAATAAGTTCAAAACTTCCTGGAACGTCCCAACGAATAATATTTTCATCCTTAGCGCCACAATCGATTAAAGCCTCGTAAGCACCTTTATAAAGACCTTCCGTGATGGTATCATTCCATTCAGAAACAACAATCCCAAACCGAAAGTCCTTCGCGTTTGGGATTGTTGTCTTATCGTAATCTGATAAATTTTTATTTGCTGTTGCCATGTTTTAATTACTAGCAGCTTCCGCTCTACCAATAAACACATCTATATTTGTTGCTTCAGTAGATGAAGGAAAATCGTCTTTTATACGTTTAAAATATTTTAAAGCATCGGCATTTTTTCCGATTTTCAAAGCCACTGTCCCAGCCTTGTATAAGTATGTTGGTGTTGTAAATTCATTAGACTTCATTTCTGCCGCTTGCACATAGTAATCCAATGCATCTTCTGGCTGATTCAATTGCACAAATGCATCACCAATACCACCTTTTGCAATTGGTCCTAAAATTTCATCATCACTTTTAAATTTACTTAAGTAAGAAACTGCGTTTTGATAGTCTTTTAAGTTTAAGTATGCAATTCCTGCATAATAGTTGGCTAAATTACCAGCTTTAGTTCCGCTATATTCTTTAGCAATATCGAGCATTCCAAACTTACCATTTCCACCATTTAATGCTAAGGTGAACATAGAGTCTTTTTCAATCCCTGCAACAGCATCATCAAAATATTGCTGCGCTTGGTACATTTCATTCATAGCTTCACTTTGTTTTGGCGCATGAATTAATCTTGTATATCCTAAGTAACCAAGAACCATTACAGCTGCTAATCCAACGACAATAAATATGTATTTCTGATTCGCAATAACCCATTCTTCAGTTTTAGAAGCTCCTTCATCTAAAGTATTAAATACCTCAGCAGTTGTTGACTGCTCTTCAATCTTACTCGCTTTATCTTCTTTAGTTTTTGGTTTATAACCTCTTTTCTTGTAAGTCGCCATATTTTCTATATTAATGCGCCGCAAAAATAAAATTTTTATTGGGATAAAAAAGGTAAATTATTTGTTATTTTTCAATATTTTGCAGCTCCTTTTTATAAAATTGATGCTTTCGCAAGTATTCAACTCAAATTTATTTATGATATTAAAATCGTTATCACTTATTAACTATAAAAATTTTGATAGTAAATCGTTTGATTTTGATGCTAAAATAAACTGTTTTGTTGGCCCAAACGGAATAGGTAAAACCAACGTTTTAGATGCTATTTATCACTTGTCATTTGGCAAAAGCTACTTTAATCCTATTTCGTCTCAAAATATTAAGCACAATGAAGAATTCTTCGTAGTCGATGGTGTTTACGACAGAGAAAATAGAGAAGAAAAAATCATTGTATCATTAAAAAAAGGTCAGAAAAAAATCATTAAGCGCAATGGAAAAAACTATGATAAATTTAGTGATCACATTGGCTTTTTACCCTTAGTCATCATTTCTCCAGCCGATAGAGATTTAATTATTGAAGGTAGTGAAACGCGACGAAAATTTATTGATAGTGTCATCTCTCAAAGTGATCAAAACTATTTGACAGACTTAATTAACTATCAAAAACTAGTTGCTCAGAGAAATGCACTTTTAAAATACTTTGCAGTTAACAATACATTTAACAAAGATTCCTTAGACGTTTACAATGAACAACTTAACAGCCTTGGGTCTGTTATTTTTGAGAAAAGAGCTTCTTTTTTAGAAACTTTTATTCCAATTTTCAAATCTCGTTACAAATGGATTAGCAATAATAACGAAACTGTAAATTTGGTTTACAAAAGCGATCTTTTTGATGGTGATTTAAAAACCCAACTTGAAGCTAACATAAAAAAAGACAGAGCATTACAATACACGAGCGTAGGCGTTCATAAAGACGATTTAAGTTTTGAAATCGATGAACATCCTATCAAGAAATTCGGAAGTCAAGGACAGCAAAAATCTTTTTTAATTGCCTTAAAGTTAGCGCAATTTGATTTTATTAAAGCTCAAAGCGGAGTCAATCCAATTTTAGTACTCGATGATATTTTTGACAAACTAGATGACCAACGTGTATCGCAAATTATTAGTTTGGTAGACAAAGAAAACTTTGGACAAATATTTATTAGTGATACACATCCAGAACGCACAGAATATGCTGTAAAACAAGTACATCAATCGTATAAATTGTTTAAGTTATGAGAAACCTTTTTTTAATTCTAGTTGTTGCATTAAGCGTATTAAATTGCAGTGATAAACCTGAAAAACACATTCCTCATCTAGAAGGGTATTGGGAAATAAAACAGGTTGAAAAGGATGGTAAAGTTGTAAAAACATACACCATAAGCACTGCAATTGATTACTTTAAAGTGAACGAAAATTTAACTGGATTTAGAAAAAAAGTATCTCCTTCATTGGACGGAAAATTTTCAGTAACAGATGATGAATCGCCTTATGTATTAAAAGTTGAAAACAACAAACTTTTCATTCATTATACTGTAAATAATGTTACTTTTAAGGAAACTATTGAGTACGCAACTGAAACTGAATTGGTCATCACAAACGAGGAAGGTTTTAAGTATATTTACAAGCCTTTTGAATCTTTAAATTTAGAGTAATGAAACGCAATAACGAGCATTTGAAACTCAGTGATGTCTTAAAAGAATTTGTAGACGAAAACCGATTACAAGAAGGATTGGATAAATTAGATGTTAAGGATGCGTGGTTAAATTTAATGGGAAATGGTGTAAATCACTACACAACTAATGTTCAGTTAAAAAGAGACATTCTCTATGTCGATTTAAGTTCTTCTGTGCTCCGCGAAGAACTTAGCTATGGCAAAGAGAAAATAATTGCTATGCTGAACGAGCACCTAGGCAAAGAACTTATTCAAAAAATCATTCTACGTTAAAGAAAAATTAGTCAATACTTCGTATTTATTTTTAAATAAAAAAAACAAATTAATATTAATTAGGATCTATTAACCTATGTTATTTGAAATATTAAATCGTAATATTAATTTCAAATCTCATTAATAACGTTAACTTGTTTAGTCGTTATTAAATTATAAACCCTGGTAAAAGGAGCGCAGACTTTTTATCGGGGTTTGATTTATAAAAAATTATTTGATAAAAAATTATTATTTTTCCGCAAATGAAAACCAGCTAAATGAAATTATTGAGAATCATTTTGTCATTGCTTCTGACATTGACGATATTTTACGCATTTAACAATAAATTAGGCAGTCTTCCTCCTTTAGGTAAGTTTTTAAGTCCAACTCAAGGCGTTTGGCAAAATGAAGTCACAGAGTCAGGAAGTAATTCAGAAATATCTCTAATAGGATTAACTTCTCCTGTAACCGTAAAATATGATACCCATTTAATTCCACATATTTTTGCAGAAAACAAAAAAGACTTATGCAAAGCGCAAGGTTACATTACAGCCCAACATCGTTTGTGGCAGATGGAATTTCAAACTCATGCTGCGGCTGGTCGATTAAGTGAAATTGTTGGTGAAACGGCCTTAAATTATGACAGAACAGAGCGACGAAGAGGTATGGTTTTTGGCGCAGAACAAAAGCTGAAAAATTGGGAAACTGACTCAGAAGTGATTGCATACGTTGATGCTTATGCTGATGGTGTGAACCAATATATTAATTCGTTAAGTCCAAGCGAATATCCAGTAGAATACAAATTATTAGACTACGCTCCAGAACAATGGACACGAAAAAAAACAGCTTTACTGTTAATGTATATGACCAAAATGCTAGCTGGAGGCGACAGTGATTTAGAGTACACTAACTTTTTGAAAAAATATGGCAAAGATCGTTTTGACCTTTTATATCC